>CAYRPX010000033.1:0-17004 GCA_964426195.1 uncultured Salinivenus sp. | reverse complement strand
GCGCCTGATTTAGCGCTAGTGCGAAGCGTGACTCGGTGGATAAACGTTGTACCCTAGATTAGGAACGGAGCACTTGTCACCGCTCCCCGCATCACGAATCATGACTCATCCAAAGGCCGCCCGGAGCTGCTTGCAGGCCTGTTCGAGGACGGAAATCTCTTTCGCAAAGCAGAACCGGAGCTGGCCCCGTCCGTCCGCCGGGTCTTCGTAGAACGACCGACCGGTGACACTGCCCACCTGTGCCTCCTGCACGAGGGTCTCACACGCAGCCTCATCGTCCGAAAAGCCGTCGCGCTCCTCGGCGAGGGCCCCAAAACGCGCAAGAATGTAGTAGGCCCCATCCGGCCACAGCACGTCAAAGCCCAAGTCTTCGAGCGTCTCGCCCAGCAGAGTGCGTCGCCTAGCGTAATCGGACTGTAGATTGGAGATGTAGTTGTCGTTCAGGTCCTCAAACGCCGCCAATGCTGCGTGCTGGAGGGGCCGAGGCGCACAGATGTAGAGCATATCATTCATCAACCCCATCTTCTCGGCGACGGGGGCGGGGGCCACGCCGTAGCCCAAACGCCATCCGGTTACGTTGTAGGCCTTCGAAAAGCCCGAGATCGTAATTGTGTGGTCGTAGGCACCTGACAGACTGGCTGGCGATACGTGCTCCGTCCCGTCGTAGAGCATGTACTCGTAGATCTCATCGGTAATCGCCACGAGATCGTGGGCCTGCAAGACCTCCACCAGGGTCGAGAGCTCGTCGCGACTCCACACTTTGCCGCTGGGATTGGCGGGCGTATTCACGACGACGGCCTTCGTGTTGGCTGTGAGGACGTCTTCCATCGCCGCCCGGTCGAACGTGGAGGTAGGACCACCGAGGGGCACGTATCGGATCGTGGCTCCTGTGAGCTCCAGAATGTTGCGGTGATAGCCGTAGAATGGCTCAAAGAGAATCACCTCGTCACCGGCCTCTAACAGGGTAAACGCCGCCGCGACGAAAATACCGGTCGATCCTACTCCCACCACGACCTCGTCCGGGGACGTGACAGGAACGTTGTTGTACGACTGCTCTTTTTCCAAGATGGCGCGCCGCAGGGGCTCGATGCCCGCGTGGTGTGAGTAAATTGAACGGTCGTCGCGAATGGCCTGGTGCGCTCGGGCCTTGATCGGCTCCGGTGTGGGCAGGTCGCATACACCCTGCCCGAGATTGATGCCATCGACCTCTTTGATCCGACGGGTGACCGCGCGAATGTCGCTTTGTTGGAGGGAAGCAACCCGCGTGGCGAGGGAAGGAGTAGTGGTCAAATCCATGGACGATTCCGGACGATAGAAAAGCAGCGAGTCGGGGGAGCCGCTAAGTAAATGCTCCGGGCCCCCGCATGCAACCTGACCGTACCCACGACAACTCACACTGTGGAACCTGGGGGCTTGGCAGCCGAATGAAGTGGGCGCTCCCGTCGCATTCCCGGGGCGAACGTCCAAAATATGGGGCACCGTTGCCCACTGTACAATTTGCTCGTCCAATTTCTTCAGTCTCGTGTCTTCTTCCTCCTCCCCCACCGAGTATTTGCGCGAGGCCATCGAGATGGCCGTCCAAAATGTCAAAACAGGCCAAGGGGGACCATTCGCCGCTCTGGTTGTGCGGGACGGTGACATCCTTGGGCGGGGCGCCAATGTCGTCACTACGATCAACGACCCGACGGCCCACGCGGAGATCACGGCCATCCGGCGGGCCTGCCACGCGCAGGACGACTTCGAATTGACTGGCTGTACGCTCTACGCCACATGCGAACCGTGCCCCATGTGCCTGGGCGCCGCCTACTGGGCCCGGCTTGACTGCGTATACTACGCCGCTACTCGGGCCGACGCTGCGGCTGCCGGCTTCGACGATAATCACATCTACGAGGAACTCACCAAGCCCCCCCCCAACCGACGCATTCCCATGAAGCAACAGCTCCGGAAGGAAGCGCAGCGCACCTTTGAGGCCTGGCTCAGTTATGAGGAGCGAGTGGAGTACTGACCCAGCCATCCGCACTGGGCGAAAACATCGTGCAGAGCCCCCCGAAAACAGCCCAGACAAAAAGAGAATGATTTTCCATGCGCGTTCCGGCGCGAGGAGTGCCCGACTCAGTTTTGCAGGCGGCCATACCGCCACGCCAGGTACGCCATGAAGCCAGCCCCGGTGCGAAGAGCGTCTTCGTCTGGATCGAACTGGGAGGTATGCAGCCCGTGGGCGCTGCCGACGCCAAGATGATAGAAGGTGCCGGGACACTCCCGGAGAAAATACGCGAAGTCCTCCCCGGCAAACCAGCGATCCGCCTCCACGATCCGCTTCGGGCCTAGGTACTCGGTGGCCGCTTCCCGGACGAGGTTCGTCGGCGCCTCATGGTTGTAAAGGGCAGGATACCCCTTACGCACCTCCACTTCGGCGGTGGCCCCGTGCGCCTCCGCCGTCCGCTGCACCACCCGGCGAAAGAGATCGTGCGCGCGGAACCGCCAGTCCTCGTCCATCGCCCGGAACGTCCCCTCCAGCCGAGCCGTCGCGGGAATTACATTTGTCGCTCCCTCCGCGACAATGCGCCCGATTGTGAGCACCGACGGTACGCCCGGCGGGCACCGACGGCTGATCAGCGACTGCAGGGCGACCACAATCTGGCTGGCCACGTAGGTCGCGTCGGCCGTCACCTCGTGCGGAGTCGCCGCGTGGCCGCCCTCCCCTTCCACCGTCACGTACACCTCGTCGGTGGATGCCATGAACCAGTCAGGACGAACCCCGAGAGTGCCGGCCGGGAGATCCGGCTTCACATGTTGGCCGAAAACGACCTCGGGGGCCTCCCCACCCTTCGACGCGTCGAGCACCCCCTCCTCGATCATGAATTTGGCCCCCCCCGGAATTCGCTCCTCGTGGGGCTGAAAGCAAAAGCGCACCTGTCCGTGTACCTGATCGCGGTGACGAGCTAGAATCATGGCCGTGCCCAGAAGGGACGACGCGTGGAGATCGTGCCCACAGGCGTGCATGACGCCGTCGTTCTCCGAGGCAAAATCGAGCCCCGTCTCCTCCTGAATCGGCAGAGCATCCATGTCGGCCCGCAACAGAAGGGTGGGGCCGGGCTTCTCCCCATCTAGCCTCGCCACCACACCTGTGCCGTACACGCCAGTCTGCACATCGAGGTCGAGGGCCTCCAGAGCCTCCGCTACCCGCCGGGCCGTCTCGTGCTCCTCTCCCGACAACTCTGGATGGCGGTGCAGCGTGCGGCGGAGCGCCACGACGTCTGGATACACGTCGTCGGCAACAGCCTTGATGGAATCGATCATTGTGTACGCAGAATAGACTGAGAAAGAACCGATCGGCCCTCTCTTCGAACGTGGCCCGCCTCTTTTTCGACAACCGGTCCGCTATGCATGAGATTCTCCACTGCCTGTTCTTCACGCTTCTTCCGCTCCCGTCCTCTGCCCCTCCCAAGATCCCCCCGGAACTCGTTCGAAATTTCGATTCGTCGTACCTACCTTGCGGGCGCTCGCGCTTTGTGCACAGCGAAGAGGAGACGATGTCTGAACCGAACATAGACCTATCACGCGCCCAATGGGGGTCCCGATTCGGATTTTTGATGGCCATGCTCGGAGCCATGGTGGGCGCCGGTAACATCTGGCGCTTTCCATACGTCACCGGAGAGAACGGCGGGGGGGCCTTCATCCTCGCGTACTTCGTGCTCTTGCTCGTGCTGGCAATTCCCGGTCTCATCGCCGAGGTCGGGTTCGGCCGATACGCTGGAAAGGGAGTCATCGATGCCTTCCGAAAAATTGCCAAGACCAGGGGCATGGTGGGACTCGGCGTAGTGGTGCTCGTCGTAAACGTGGCTCTCATGTCCTACTACGCTCCCGTCGTCGGGTGGACGCTCTACTACGCCGTTCACTCCCTGCTCTTAACGTTCACGTCGGGGGCATTTGCCCCGGAGGCCTTCTGGGAGGGGTTCCGGTCGAGCGGGATTCTCTCTATTGGAACCCACACGGCCGTGATGGGACTGGTGGGAGCAATCCTGTACCTCGGCATCCGGCGGGGCGTCGAGCGACTCGTGATTTACGCGGTGCCGGGACTCGTCCTCGCTCTCATCGCGATCACGGTTCGGGCCCTTACGCTCCCTGGAGCTGCCAACGGGCTTGCCTTCACCTTTGGCATCGACTGGAGCAAGCTGGGAGTGGGCCAAACCTGGATCACAGCTCTGGGGCAGGTTCTTTTCTCCACAGGCCTTGGCTGGGGCATCGCCCTCACTGTGGGCAGTTATCTTCCTGAATATGACGACATCCCCATCGGGGGCGGCGTGTTCACGGTCATCGGCAATTCGAGCGTCGGAATCCTCGCGGCTTTTGCCATTTTTCCAATCGTTTTCGCGTTCGACCTCGATCCAGCCTCCGGCGCCAATCTGACGTTCGTCTCTCTGCCGCAGGTCTTTCCACAGATGACCGGTGGTGCATTCTGGGCCATTCTGTTCTTCGTCGGATTCTTTCTGGCCGCTTTCACTTCCGCCATCCTAATCACGGAAGTCAGCGTCACGACCCTGAGTGAAGAAACGGCATTCAGCCGCAAACAGACCGTGTTCGGCGTCTGCGCGGGCATCTGGCTCCTGGGGCTGCCAAGCGCGTACTGGCCGGGCGTCCTCGGCTTTCTTGATTTCGTCTTCGGCAACTTCGGACTCCCCCTCGCCACCCTCGCCATTATCGGCGCCATCGGGTGGTCGATGGGACCGGATCGGTTTCGCGACCTGGGCCCCGAAAAGCTCCGGGTTCTGGAAATCAACCGCAATGCCGGCCTGTACGTGGGCCCGGCCTGGAATCCAGTCATCCAGTACGTCATTCCGCTGGTAATGCTTCTTATCGTCGCGAATTTTGCCTGGACGAACTTCGGATCGCCAGAAATGATTGGGGGGATCGCAGTGTTTGTGGGCGTTCCCCTCTTCGGCTATGTGCTCATGTCGTACCTGGAAGGCCGCCGCGAAATTCTACCAAATCAGGATGTGAGGTAAGCCATGCTCGGACTTTCTTTGGACGTGTGGGCCACGATGATCTTTTGCGTGCTCGCCTTTTTTGGCGTCACCGCCTGGACGCTCATTTACACGCTCCGGCAGGAGGAAGAAAAGCTTGGCCTCCTCAAGAGCGAAGGAGATCTCGACATGTATTCTCCCCGAGCCCTGAGTGACCTACGGACCTGGATCGAGGCACACCCGAATCCGGACACCCCCGACGTACACTCGGCACGGGCCGCGCACAACGACTGCGTTGAGACCCTACGAACGACGGATCGCCACTTTTACGCGTGGTCGGAGCGAGAGATTGAGCAACTCGAAACGCTTTGAGACCTCCCCATCAGGAATTGAGCATTTCGCTGAGTTCGGACGCACTCTCCGCTGGCTCGGGAGAGGAGACTTTCTCCCCACCTTTGGAGGCCTCGTCCGCCTCTCGAATGCGGCTAATTAGCTCGTCGGTGGCGTTGGCGTAATCGATCGCCCCTCTGGAGTTCGGATCGTGGTCGAAGATTGTGGACGATCCGTTCCGTGACTTCGCCAGAGAGGTACTGGTTCGGATAATACTCTCCAGGACCTCCTCCCCGTACTTCTCGCGGACGTACTCGCGATAAGTTTTGTGCATGCGCTTGCGGGCGTCCACCTGGGTAAACAGAAACTGACGCGTTTCCAGGAGGGGATTCAACTTGTTCTCAACGAGCTGTGTAGTTTGATAGGTCTGCTCCCCTCCCACCACCGACTGGTATTCGGGGAGTATGGGAATCAGCACGTGCTGACTGGCAACGAGGGCATTGAGGCTGTAAACGGTCACCGCAGCGGCCGTGTCAAAGAGGACGAGATCATACGACAGGTCTAATGCCTGAAGTGCCTCCCGAACCCAGAGGACGTCAGTGGGCTTGTTGAGGTCCCGCAGCCGGCGGGTAAGCGTGTTGGACGAGGGGATCAGATCAAACCCCCCGGTCTCCCGAACCTCGACCAATTGTGGCGCTGCCTCCGGACCAAAGAAGGCGGCCACGGACTGGACGGGATCCGGTTCTTCGAAGCCCATCGTGCGCGTAAGAAAGCCCTGTGGGTCGAGGTCAATGACGAGTGTGCGCCATCCCGACAGGCCCAGCGCCGCCGCGACGTGAATGGCCGTCGTCGTTTTGCCGGTCCCCCCCTTATGATTACAGACAGACAAGACGGTCATATCGAAACGTCCCGGTGAAGAGAAGAGTGGCAAAAAAAGTAGCCGCTTTCAGAACCGGTGTCAACCGTCGAACAAGGTCCCGCACGCTGTTTTCGTCGGTCCTCGTTGGTTGAATACCCTTCATACGTCCCTCACGTTTCCTTCTCCGCCCTCTCTTTCAACGTTGCACTCATCGGATGAACCCACTTCTCCAGCTATCGTGCTCTCTCATCCTGGCCTCCCAGTCCCCCCGCCGACATGCCCTGCTAGAGCGCATAAAGATTCCTTTTCGGGTCCAGGTCAGTCCGACAAACGAAACCCTGACGGCACCGGGGTCTCCCTCGGCGGCAGTTCAAACTCTAGCCCAACGCAAGGCCCGCCCGGTGGCAACTGAGCACCCGGCAGCGCTGGTGCTCGCCGCCGACACGGTAGTGGCCCACGACGACGAGATTCTCACGAAGCCTGAGAACCCGTCCCACGCGCGAGCCTTGCTGCACCGACTGAGCGCGACCTCCCACACGGTCTACACGGGCATTGCCCTCATGCATTCGGCAAGTAATCGCGAGACGACGGCCATAGAGGACACCGAGGTGGTGTTCGGACCACTCTCGGATTCAGAAATTCGGACCTACGTTGACTCCGGATCGCCGATGGACAAGGCCGGAGCCTACGGCATTCAGGACCATACCGCCCCGTTCTTCGTCGAGCGCATCCAGGGCGATTACTACAACGTGGTGGGGCTTCCTCTTCGATGCCTCTACCGAACGCTTCGTCATGACTTTGACGATCTTCTGGCCGGTCCTCCAGCATAGTGATGCGGACTTCGCTGACAAATGTCGAAGCACCACCAGGTTGGAACCGGGGCTCCGCAGTCGCAGGGAACGGAAGGGGAGCATCGTGCCCAAGGAGTCCCCCGAGATTCTATTACGGACCCGACTTCAAATCAGAAAACAGCATGAGTACAGTCGATCCCAACCATTCCTAGTCCCCCAGCGTATAGGGGGATGGTCACAGGACTCTTCGCTGTTCTCTATCTCCGGTACGCTCCTCACCCAACGCGGCCAGCGGGCGGACGTTCTTCATGCTGGATTCCCTCCTCACATCCTCGCCCCTCCAAATCCTTCTGATTCAATGTCGGAGTGCACCTCGGATGGAACGGCAGGAGCAAACGTGCTTCCTGGAGCGGGCCCGACTCCACCCAGACCAACTCCATACCATCAACGTCGCTCAGGGAGACGAACCCTCTCCGGATCAGCTCGACGACGTGGATGCCCTCCTGATTGGAGGCGCCGGCAAATACTCAGCGACCCAGACCTATTCCTGGACCGAGCCCCTGAATAACCTCGTCCGACACGCCGTGGACCGCCGCCTGCCCACGCTCGGATCGTGCTGGGGCCACCAAGTGATCGCTCGTGCGCTTGGGGGCCGTGTGATCCACGAACCGGAGCGTTCCGAGCTGGGGTGCGGATGGGTGGAACTCACGGAGGCCGGCAGCGAGGATCCCCTCTTTTGCCGCTTTTCCCACCAATTTCGGGCCAACATGGGGCACCACGACCGGGTGGTAGAACTCCCGCCCGGCACGACCGAACTCGCCTGCAACGACCAGCCCAACCAGGCCTTCCGGCTCGACGATGCCCCTCTCTACGGAACGCAGTTCCACAGCGAACTCGACGCCAAACGCGAGCGAGAGCGCATTCTCGTCTATCGGGAGTACTACCGATCGGCCCTTCCCGACGAGGAAACGGTGCAGCGCGTACTCAACAACCTGGCGGACACCACCGAAGTGGACAATCTGCTATACGATTTCCTGACCACGTTCGTGGCCCGGCCTCACCCTTCCACCAATCCGTCCACCCTCCTCCCCTCTAACGAAACGGCTCCCTTCCCCTCCCCCCCCAGAGCCAAGCGGGAGCGATCATCTCGGTAACCTCCCTTTCGGCCCTTTTTCACATGCCCGGGTCGTCAATTGTATAGGTAGCTTCGGCCCGATCACACGGTCCTCCCACTGGGGGATTCGGCTTCCGCACAGTGACCTCCACGCCCTCGACGTCCGGATAGGTATCGAGAACCGTCCGGGCGATGCGGTACGCCAGCTTCTCGATCAAGTAGAAATTATTCTCCGTCACCAACCGACGGACGAACTCGTAGACCTGCTCGTAGTCGACAGTTCGCGTCAAGTCGTCATGCAGGGCTGCCTCTTCAAAATCCAGCCCCACGCTCACGTCGACCTCGTAGCGTCCCCCTACGCGATGCTCCTCCTGCATTACGCCGTGATGGCCGTAAAAGACGGCGTTGACGAGCCGCACGGTCCCCGTGGTAGAATGCTCGGGCAACGGCGTTTCCCCAGAATTGGTGCTCGAGTCGGACTCGGGCATGGGCGGAAGACTGAAGAAATGCTGCGAGGACCCTGAACGGGGTCCCCAAACGTGGATCACTTCGTCAATTGGTTATCGAGCGGCACCAGCTTTGGAATGGCAGCCAGCTCTCGGAAGGCCTTGGCCCGCTCGCTAATGGCCCTCTGATCCAGATCGAGCAGGCGATCCGGGCCGTAGCGCTGTACCACGAAGGAGGCCATCACGCTTCCGTAGATCACGGCACGGCGCAGAGCGGCCTGGTCAATACTTTCGGTCCGATGGAGATGACCCGACAGTCCCCCTGCAAAGGCATCTCCGGCCCCAGTGGGGTCCTGAATGTCCTCGAGCGGATACGCGGGGGCGCTAAAGACTGACTCGTTGGTAAAGAGTAATGCTCCGTGCTCGCCCTTCTTAATGATGAGCGTCTCGGGTCCCATGTCGCGAATCAGACTCGCCGCTTGGACGAGGTTGGGCTCGTCGGCCAGCTCGCGGGCCTCCGCGTCGTTGATCACGAAACAGTCGACGCGGGAGAGGGTCTTCCGAAGACTGTCCGGCGTATTTTCGATCCAGTAGTTCATCGTGTCGGCTACCACAAACTGCGGATCGGTCACCTGGTCGAGCACGTCCCGTTGAATGCCGGGCTCCAGGTTGCCGAGACAGACAATGTCGCTGTCCAGATAGGAGTCGGGAATGTCCGGCTCAAAGGAGGCCAACACGTTGAGCTGTGTGTCGAGCGTATCTCGCTCGTTCATGTCGTAGTGATACTGGCCGTGCCAGAAGAAGGTCTCCCCGTTCTCGTCCACTTCGAGGCCCTCGAGATCAACACCGCCGTCAGCCAAAACCCGCCGATACTCCTCGGGAAAGTCGTTCCCCACGACGCCCACGAGGCGAACCTCCTCGCAGAAGGAACGAGCGGCCAGGGTCAGGTAGGAGGCACTGCCCCCCAGCACGCGCTCGACTGACCCGAACGGCGTATCGATCGAGTCGAAAGCGACAGTACCAACGGCAAGAATACTCACAGACAGTCGAGGTTCATTGTAGATGAGTCGTGAACAGGGCGAATGTAACCATCTGGGCGCATACTCAACACGCCCCGCGTACGAATTCTATGACAAGGTAACAGGTTCCTGCCGACTGCCTGAGAGCCGTGCGTTCCACACCGATTGAAATAGCCCCCAATCCAAATGAGACTTCGACCGGACAGCAGAACCAGACCGTCCCGTAGACTTTCTGTCTCCGGGTCCTTACCTTAGCGGGCGTCGCTGGGGGACGACTGGGAGCCACGAAGCGCGTCCAACCGCGACGGTGAACCGATCCTGATTCGCAAAATCATTCTTCTGCCGTGGATCCCGTACCGACCCTGCCCCCGCGGCCAACGACCGTAGGTCCACTCCTCTGGGTGACAGTACTCGTGGTTGTCTCTGGAACCGTCCTCCTTTGCCCGACCCGAACACAGGCACAAGATGAAGGGCTCTCCACCCGCATCGAGTTCCTCAAATACGGCTCCATGGCCACGAACGCGGAACAGAGCCCAGACGGACGGCACATTGCCATCGGCGCCCGAAACGTGTCCCGAGGCGGGAGCCGGGTCGTCCTCTGGAATCGAGTCAGACAAGAACGTGCGCGGGTGAAGACCTATCCCGCGAACCAGGCTCCCAAGGTATCATTCGATAGCACCGGAAAACGACTTGTAGTGGCCCCGGCGCGAAGTGAGCCTACAATCTTGCATCTTGACAGCACCCACACGGAAACGCCCCGAGGCCCCACAACTGCCGCCCACGACGTGGCATTCGGTCTGGGAGGAACGCTCGGAGTGGGGGGGAGTGTCGGCTCCGCAGGCAGGATCCGCGTCTGGCACTATGGCACGGAACACGAGCCAACTGTTCTGGAGACCGACGGTCCTGTAAGAAGCATCGCGTTCAGCGAAACCACCTCTGATGTCGTCTTCACCAGCGACGCTACGCAGGTCACACTCTGGAACTACAGACTAAACACGACCAAGCACATAAATACGTTCGAGCGGTGTGAGGGAGTGCTGCGACAGGTCGAGATGACGGACCGATCCAACGTATACCTCATCACCGAACGACGCGCCGATTGTGACCCCGACTATCTCTGCTGGCTCAACCCCGAAAACGGGAGGGTTCTCGATCGTTTCCAGCGGAAAAACATCAGCCATGTTGAGCCGCTCAGCGGCTGGCGCGTGGCCTATAGTCGAGGACGATACGTCTACACGCTGAATCTGCAAACGAAGGAAGAGAGGATCGTATTCCACTCCGATAACGCAATCCAGGACCTGTCCTACGCGCGCAATCGCCTTGTCGTGGCAAATTCCGATGTCGTTGTTCTCGAAATGTAACCAGCTGTCGAACGGCTCCGGTAATTCTGCCTCCTTCTCATCGCTCCCATCAGCCGTTCCTCTCTTAAAACGCCGAAGTCTGCGATTGCGTATAGAGTGAGCGTCCGTGATCTTCGCTGAAACTGCAGGGCGTTGAAGACATGCGTCGGATTCTGTTTGTCTTTTTGGACGGAGTCGGTCTCGCTCCCCCTGGTCCCGAAAATCTATTTTCGAAGCACGAGAACGCCGGGCTCCAACGATTGGGCGGCGGGGCAGCGTGGACGCGGGCCCTTCCCGAACAAACCTCGTCTCGTCACCTCGTCCGATCTCTCGATGCCACCCTCGGGATCGACGGCCTGCCGCAGAGCGGCACGGGGCAGGCCACGCTCTTTACTGGCGTCAATTGTGCCGAGCGCGTCGGGCGCCACTTCGGACCGTTTCCCCACTCCGCCACCTACGACGTGCTTGACCACGAGAACGTATTTCACCGCGTACACACCCTCGCGTCGTTTTCCAATGCGACGGCGTTCGCAAACGCCTTCCCGCCCCAATTTTTTGAGGCCTCCTCCCGGCGGTGGACCGTCACGACGCGCTGCTGTGCAGGTGCCGACGTGCCTCTCCGCGATCTCGATGCATTGCAGTCAAATCGCGCCGTCGCGGCGGATCTGACGGCAAAGGCCTGGCGCGAAGCCCTCCACCTCGACGTCTCTACCCGCGTGGCCACACAGGCCGCCAACGACCTAGTCGCCACACATCGGGACCATGTGTTCACCCTGTTTGAGTATTTTCAGACGGACAAGGTAGGCCACGAGCGGGGCGACCTCCCGTCCAATGTCCTCCTGGAGCGGCTCAATCAATTCTTCGGGCACTTGCTCGACCTCCTGGACCCGGACCAGGACACTCTCCTCGTCACGAGTGATCACGGCAACGTGGAGGACACCACCCACACACAACACACCCGCAATCCGGTGCCACTCTTCGTCCACGGATGGGCTGCGCCGTACTTTGCCGAGGCACGCGACCTGACTGACGTCACGCCGGGCATCGTCAATGCCCTCAAGGCAGAACACGAGAACCTCTAACCGCTGGGGTTTATTGCTCCGACGCGGAAGAGCGACGAACCCCTGTCGTGATCTCGTCCACGAGGCGGCCAGCCTCGTACACGGTTCGGAGCGCTTCAAGAATGCCCCGCACGTCCACAGCCACGGCCCGGGCGCCTCGCGTGCGGTAGAGGTACTGGTTCGGGAGGGCCTCCATGTTGCTGTCAAAGACGACCCCCACCACCTCAAGGTCTTCGTTCAGAAGCGGAGACCCGGAGCTTCCCCCCGAGATGTCAACGGTCGAGACGAGATTGAGAGGCGTGCCGAGGTCGAGGGAGTCTGCAGCCGTAATCCAGTGTGGGGGAAGCGACCAGGCGTCCTCATTGTGGGAAAAGTAGCGGTCGTACAGCCCGTAAAAGTTCGTAAACGGGGCGGCCACCGTCCCATTGTATCGATAGGACTGCACGCGCCCGTCGGAAAGACGGAGCGACCCATTGGCATCCGGAGGAAATCGGGAGCCGTAGATGGCAAACCGGGCCTGGGAGAGCCGCGCATTGAGGGTCCGCTCGGTCTGGCGCACGTCCTGCATCTGCCGGCTCGTGTTGAGAAACATGGGGGCCAGCGCCTCAATGACCGGCACCGACGGATCGTCGCTTTTGCGGTAGCCCTCGTCGAGCAACGACAAAAAGGCCGTCGAATCCATCAGGGCACTCTGCTCCACGAGCCGGGTCGCCAATTCGTCCGGCGAGCGCGACTTGAAGAGCCGCTGGACGGTGGGGTGATCGCGCCCGTAGGCCTCACGGATTTCCTCAAACTGCGCGACCAGAAACTTTTTTTCGAGCCCCGGCGGCCAATTGACCACCTTCGTGGCATCCGTCCGGATGTCCTGGATGCGCTGGGGCGGCGCTCCACGCGTGCGGAGGAAATCGTAGTAATAGCCGTGGAGCGCCCGCACTAAGATCCGGGATCCGAGTTTCAGATTGGAAAAGGTGACGAACGCACCCGCCTTGTCCGCCATGACTTCCTTCGAGCGTTGGAGGCGTCCGATCTCGCCCACGATCTTTCCGTACCTCTGGCGGAGCGAATCGACGGCCAGGATGGAATCCTGAAGCGCCTGCACGGCCGCGGCGCGGCGCGCCAGCAGGTACGAATCGCGGAGGCCTCGCAGTTCGCCCTCTTGTCCTTTCACCGTGTTCTGGATCGAGAAATAGGGGTTGCGCAGGTCGTACTTCTCGGTTGAATCGGGATGGGAGCGGATGTACTCCTCCATGAGGGTGCTTCGCGTGCGGAGGGTTCTCAGCCGATTGGGGAGCTGATAGTCTCGCTCATACTCGAGCTGAGACACCATTTCGTACCGGCTCGTGGACTGCGGATGTCCCACAGCGAAGACGGGCTGATCGGGC
This sequence comes from uncultured Salinivenus sp., assembly GCA_964426195.1. Taxonomy (GTDB): domain Bacteria; phylum Bacteroidota; class Rhodothermia; order Rhodothermales; family Salinibacteraceae; genus Salinibacter. The sequence continues at coordinate 3,698 of CAYRPX010000033.1, read as the reverse complement.
TCGGCTCCTTCCTCGGCCCAGGAAAAGTGGTGCTCAGGCTGCAGCGGCTCTCCGCTCGGCGTATGGACCCGGAAGAAGGCCACGTCCAGGGCGTACCGCGGATAGGTGAAGTTGTCCGATGTGCCCCCGAAGTACCCAAGCTGAAGTTCGGGGACCATCACGAGCCGCACATCCCGATACCGTCGGTACGTGTGGGCCGTGTACCGGGCCCCCTGATACATTCCGTGAATCTCCACCCGCAAGGAGCTGTCCCGCTCGCTCGCCTTCGCCGTCATCTTCTCCTGTAGGTCCTCCACGCGCTGCTGCCGCCTCTGGGCCCGCGCCCTCCGCCCCTCCCGGAGGCTCTTGAACACTCGTTCGGTAACGTCTTCGACCTCCACGAGCTGGTCGACGTGGAGGTCCTGGGCTCGCCGTTCATCGCGGAGGGACGAGGCGTAGAAGCCGTTTTCCAGGAGGGACTCCCCCGGCCGACCCACGTCCGTCACGTACTCCCGCGCGCAGTGGTGATTAGTCATCACGAGGCCGTGGGGGGACACGAAAGACGCCGAACATCCATCCCCAAACTTCAGGGCTCCACCTCGGGCTTCGGTCAGCCACTCCTCATTGGGGGAAAAACCGTATTCCTCCCGAAAGTACTTGTTGGGCGGATTCGAGAACGCCCACATCCGCCCGCGGTCGAAGCGCCCGACCTGAACCGTATCGTAAGCCGACGGAACCGAAACGGCCTCGGCGGACGATACCTGGAGAGTATCCTCCTCCGAGGGAGCCGTCGAAGGCCGCTCGACAACGGGAACGGACACGGTTTCGCTTCCCCCGCATCCTGCGAGAAGACCTGCCCCAACGAAAAGAACGATAACAAGACGCCGGCCGGACATACGCATGCCAAGGTAGAAACGTACGAATGATGGGTTTATCGACAACGGCCGACGGCCTTACCGACTCTGATCGAGGAGATTCGACGATCCCCCGACGAGCTCATCGGCCAGCTCCTCCGCTTCGTAGATGACCCGCAGACTCTGTCGCAGGCCTCGTATATCCACCGCCACGGTTCGCATTCGCTCGGGTAGAAAGAGGTACGTACCCGCCCCCCCTTGAATATTTGTGCCCACGGTCACCCCCACAATTTCCAGGTATTTGTTGAGAAGGGGCGCCCCCTCGGTTCCGACCGCCGGGTCGGTCGACGCGGCTAGATTGATTGGACCCGATCGGTCCATCTCCGCACCCGGGCGGCGCCACCGGTCGGGAAGGGCCCACGGGCCGCTCTCCGCAAACGCGTGACTTCGGGCATAGAGGCCGTAGAAGGTGGTGAAGGGGGGCACCGTCGTCCCGTTGGACGGATAGCCGAGCACGCGCCCGTCCGTCACCCGTGGGGCGCCCAAACCGCTCAATCGGATCGGCATGGGATGTACCGCCTGCCGCGCCCGGGCGAGCCGACGCGTCAGCAGTTGCTCCGCGCGTGCGAGGCGGGTCCACTCCTCATAGAACGACCGGGCCCGGGGCGCGACCTCCTCCACGACAGCAGCCATGGGATCGTCGGGCGGTACGATCTGTCCCTCCTCCGGCTCGTAGTCACGCGATGCCAGCACGGAGGTCTCTACAAAGAAGGCCGCCCGCTCGTCGGGCGTCTGCCCTTGCAGGAGCCGACGCACCGCGGCCGAATCTGGACGAAGGTGCTCCTGCACGCGGCGCAACCGATCGGCGAGCAGAGCGGTCTCGGCAGACACGGGGCGACGAGGGGCCTTCACGGTCTGTGGAGCCAGACGGAATTCCGCGTCGAAAGTCCCTTCCCGAGTCGTATCCCCTCGCACAGCCTTCAACAGCCGGTGATACGTCGACGAGCCATAGGCCTCGGCCCCGAACGTTCCAAAGGCACGATGCGCCGACGCCAGGCTTCGCTTGGCCTCCTGAATGCCCGCGAGGCTGTCCAACAGCCCTCCGAACTGACGTTTCAAAAGTGAATCTCGCTGGAGGGCCTCGCGAAGCTGAGCATCTCGACGCTGCAACCGCGCCCAAAAATATTCGTCTTGCAGAGCCTCGAGGCGCACCTGTATCCGTTTCTGGGCCCGTTCGCCTGCCCGGAGCACAGTGGACCACTGCGAGTTTGTCCCCTCCGCGGTGTCGAGGTACGCTCGCGTGGTTCGGGTCCAGGTGCGTAAAAGGTCGCGCTGATTCGGGAGCACAAAGTCCCGTCGAACGGCAAGCTGTTTGGCAGTTTCTGCACGCTTTGGGGTTCGGGGATGCCCAACCGCAAAAACCGGGTCGCCCGGACGTACCTCCTGCGTGGGAACCTCGAAAAAATGGTTGACAGACAAGGGCGATCCATCCGGTGTGTAAACGCGGACCAAGGCCGCATCGAGTACCTGCCGGGGATACGTCATCGCCGCGTCGATCCCACCGAAGTCGCTGACGGGTCGACTCGGAAGAAAAGCCCCCCGAACCTCCTCAAATCGACGATACGTGTAGGCCGTGTACGAGCCGCCTGCATCTGCTATCACCTCCACCCGCCGGTTCTGTTCTGCCTTCGCCTGGAGCCGTCGCTGAACCGAAGCCGCCGCTTCCTGTACGGCAGCCTCATGTTGGGCCGCTTCCACCTGAGCCGTCACGTCTGCGGCGCTCACGAATCGGCGGGCGGGGATTCCCAACAGGCGCGGCTCTTCTGCGGGCCGCTCGACCACGATTGCTTCGCTGTCGGAGACGTCCCTTTGATGCATTCGAAGGCACTCCGCGGACGTGAGAGCCAATCCGTCTGCCGACACGAAGGCAGCCGTGCACGGCCCGAGCCGAAGGAGGCCGCGTCGCAGGTGCGCTGCCCATGCGCTGTCGGCCTGCACCCCGTACCGGCGGTCGAAACGGTCAAATGGGAGAGCAGTCAGACTCCAGAGCCGCCCCGAATCGGACGCTTCCGCCTCAACGGTATCGTCAGCCGAGACCGAACCAAACCGAGGCGCCCCCCGATCCTGGGCCTGGAGGGGCGTCCCCACAAGACTTCCTAGCACGACAACCAGCCCGGGGATCAGCAGGAAAAGGCGTCGAAGCGCCATAGATCAAAGAACCCGTTTGACGAAAGAAGGCAGCAGTAGGATAGTACGGCGTCTGTACAGCCGATGACCGCTGCGGATCCACGGAACCTTGTCCTGGAGTCAGGATTTGGAGATGACTAGTGAATGACCCACCTTGCTATTAGGTCTTCACTTTGTCCCTGCGAACGTGGCGGAATTGGTAGACGCGCGAGACTTAGGATCTCGTGGGCCGTATGGCCCGTGGGGGTTCGAGTCCCCCCGTTCGCACTTCCCGAAACGCCTCTCAACGCCTCAGAACGGCGATTTGAGAGGCGTTTTCTGTTTGGGACCGTCTCCCCGATCTTGCACCGAATCGCAAAATATCGCATCAAATCGAAAAGCTGTGGGGGGATTATGGGGGAAACTGGGGGAACGCTCTGAGGGTCGCTATTCTCCGCCGAACGTTTCCTCCATTGCGCGGTCCATCACTTCTGGACTGAGGTGGCTGTACATCTCCGTGACTTGGGTATTGGAGTGCCCAAGAATCTCTGAAATCATACCAGTTACCTATGATAAACCTACACTTGCAGCCTCCAGCAAGTAGTCGTATCCGGTCAAGGACGCGACCGCTTCATCGGTGTATCGGAAAAGAGCCGTTCGGGTCTCTTGCCGAAGGTCCGCTAAATGCTCGTAGAAGTC
>CAYRPX010000032.1:0-17364 GCA_964426195.1 uncultured Salinivenus sp. | reverse complement strand
CGTCCTCCCCTTCGGTCAACGACTCTTTGAGGCGGCCGGTGTCCTCGTCAAAGTCGCGCCCCGCGGCCAGGCGCACCTCATTCAGGTGCGTCATTTCGGCCTCTACCCCGATGCCCTCCTTCGCCAGTTGCGCATCCAGGTCCCAGTACGTGGCTGGCACAAACGTAATCCGTTCCCTTTCCTTCTGAACGAGAAGGCGCACCGCCACACTCTGTACACGGCCCGCCGAGAGCTTCGGCTTGATTTTTCGCCAGAGCAGGGGCGAGATCGAATAGCCTACGAGACGGTCGAGGATTCGACGTGTCTGCTGGGCCTCGACCAGATGATCGTCGATGTCCCGCGTGTCGTCCAGGGCCTCCCGAATGGCGTCCTGCGTGATCTCGTGGAAGACCATGCGCTCGACGGGGACGTTCGGCTCCAGGAGACGCACGAGGTGCCACCCAATGGACTCGCCTTCCCGGTCCTCGTCCGTCGCGATGTAGAGCACGTCGGCGTCGTCGATGGCCTTTTTGAGGTCTCGGACCACACCTTTCTTGTCCGGGGGGACCACGTAGAGTGGATCGAAGCCGTTGGTCATCTTCACGCCAAGACGGGCCCAGTCTTCGTCTTTATGCTCCGCCGGAATCTGATCGGCCGAGGCCGGGAGGTCTCGGATGTGTCCCATGCTGGCCTCGACCCGAAAGTCATCCGGCAAAAAATCGCGAATCGTCCGGGCTTTTGTCGGCGATTCGACGACAACCAAATGCTTCATAGAAGGTGAAAGCTGAATGATCGATGCGACAGAGAGTCCGCCGGGCAGCGGAAAAGAGAGGCGACAACCCGAGCAAATTTAGCTCGATAGGCACGCTCGCTGTGGGAGGGTCGTTCCGAAATGCAGTGTGATCTGTCTGTTTTGTCTTGGTTTCAGCCCCCTCCCGACCAAGCGAGCAGACTGGAATCCACTCACACAGCGAAGCCCGCCGCCGGATAAACCGACGCCGGGCTTCAGAACTCGGCTCAACCGCTAGGCGGTCGAGGGCGGAGGGGGGAGACAAATCAGGAGGCGTCTCCATCCGGGCGACCAAACTCCAGGCTGTCTTCACCCAGGAAGTGATCGAGATGATGGGCCCGGTCTTCAACCTTGGTCAGCACCTTCTTCAGCATCCGCTCCGTCCCGGGATCCCCGAGCTCCTGGGCCTCCGCAATCGTCTTTCGGAGAAAGACCGCCAGGACTCGCTCGGCGTCCAGGTCGTGCTGGAGCATCTGCCGAATGTGGTACGTTCCCTCCGGCTCATGCTCTACGTGAGAAAGCTCCGCCTGGGCGTCCGGCGCGCTCGTCGGAATGCCGCCGAGGGCGGTAATGCGCTCGGCCACCCGGTCTACGTATTTATGGATCTCCTCGTAGTTCTCCTCAAGAAACAGGTGGAGATCATTGAACTGCGGCCCCTCCACGAGCCAGTGGTGCTTCTGGTACTGGTGGTAGAGGGTCCAGAGCGTGCACTGGATCTCATCGAGTTTCGGGATCAACTGCTCGGCGACCTCCTCGTCGAGCCCGATCGGGTTCTCTTCGATCATCTGCTGGGGGCGCCAGGGCTCACCGTGGGCGGTTTCGGATTTTTCGGTCTTGGTCGTAGGCATATTGGCTCGAGAATGGTTGTTGAGTAGGTCGAAGCGTAAAAGTCGTATCACCGGAATGCCAGCCCGCCACCGGGGCCCGATGACAAGCTGGCGGCAAACGCACTGACTTCCGGCAAAAATCGGCGACTTTTCAGCGTAATACTGTGTCTCAAATTCAATGCCACACCGAACGCGCTTGTCATCAGATTCCAAGTTTATAACGGACGGTAAGGTGTAGGAGATTCCTCCACCTGCACCTCAGAACCTCCCCCGTGGTTGAACGCCACGGCACCACATATTCTTATCTGTGGTCGCCCGACACGGGCGACCGTCCCCCCCTACAACCAGGGACTGGAGAACACCATTGGCAACAATCTGGAGGGTCTTTCATTGAGTGAATACTCACGCAATCTACACATTACCGTCGTAAGCTCATGGATACCGACGCAACCGCATTTGAGAGCGCCACGATCGTCGCCGCTGCGGGAACTGCGGCCACGACCGCCGCAGGCGTGACGGCCCTCGCCCGTGGCGACTCCCGCGGGGCCCCGGGTGTATCGAAGGCCTTGTCGAGGCTCGGAAGGTCCGTGGGTGGAGGAATGCTCACTGGCGTCGCCGTGGCGGCCGGGACCGGCGCGGTCGTCGGGCTTGCGTTGTATCGAGGAATTCAGGCCGGCCGCCGATAAGTGGCGGCTGAAGCAAAGGGGGAATCCCGCCGACTCGCATTCTGCTCAGTCCATTCACGTTCTGCTCACAATCTCGCGCTCAGAGCCCATGGCTACCAAAACCGATCGAAAGTACGTCTACCAATTCGGAAATGGCAAAGCGGAGGGAAACCGAAATCAAACGGACTTGCTCGGGGGCAAAGGGGCAAACCTCAACGAAATGAGCGGCATTGGGCTGCCGGTACCGCCCGGCTACACCCTTACCACGGAGGCCTGTCACTACTACGTCGACCACGACGGCGACTGGCCGGAAGGCATGGACGAACAGGTAGAGGATGGACTCCGACACATCGAAGAGGCCATGGACAAGCAATTCGGCGACGCCGACGATCCGTTGCTCTTGTCCGTCCGGAGTGGCGCCGCGAAGTCCATGCCCGGAATGATGGACTCCATTCTCAACCTCGGCCTCAACGACGAAATCGTTGAGGGACTGGCCGAACAGGCCAATAACGAACGGTTTGCCTACGATGCCTATCGGCGCCTGATTGACATGTTTGGGGACGTCGTCATGGGCATCGATCGCTCCCGCTTCGAGGAAGCCATTAGTGCACTCAAGGAGGAGCGGGGGGCCGAGTCGGACATCGATCTTACGGCCGAAGACCTGAAGGACCTGGTCGATCGTTACAAGGCTATCTACCGGGAAGCCACGGGAGAGATGTTCCCGCAGGCCCCCATCAGTCAGCTGAAGCGTGCCATCAACGCCGTGTTCGACTCGTGGATGAACGAGCGGGCCGTTCGGTACCGGAAGATCAACGACATTACCGGCCTGCGCGGCACGGCCGTCAACGTGCAGACGATGGTCTACGGCAACCTGGGCGAGGATAGTGGCACAGGGGTCTGCTTCACCCGAAACCCTGCCACCGGCGAGGACGAGCTCTATGGCGAATTCCTCCGAAACGCGCAGGGCGAGGATGTCGTCGCGGGCATCCGCACCCCGCGCGACATCCAGGAACTGGATCGGCTTATGCCCTCGATCTACGAGGAACTCCAGAAGATCTCTCATCGCCTGGAAGCCCATTACGGCGAGATGCAGGATCTCGAATTCACGGTTCAGGAAGGCACCCTCTACATTCTCCAGACGCGGGACGGGAAGCGCACCGGCCCAGCCGCAGTGAAGATCGCGGTCGACATGGTCGACGACGACCTGATCAACGAAGAACGGGCCGTCGAGGCGCTCGTCGAACCCGACCACCTGAGCCAGCTGCTCCATCCCCGCTTTGACCCGGACGCGGAGTACGGGGACGAGATTCTGGGCGAAGGTCTTCCGGCGTCGCCGGGCGCAGCAGTGGGCCGGGTCGTGTTTTCGGCCGAAGGCGCTGAGGACTGGAATGCAGACGGAAAAGACGTCATTCTGGTTCGCACCGAGACGAGCCCCGAAGACGTGGGTGGCATGGACGCCGCCGAAGGCATCCTTACGTCGCGGGGCGGCATGACCTCCCACGCCGCGGTCGTGGCGCGGGGTTGGGGCAAGCCCTGCGTGGCCGGCTGCGACGACATCACGATCGACCACATGGATCAATCGTTCACAAACGGCACAGTAACGATCGAGAAAGGGGACTGGATCTCCATCGACGGATCCACTGGGAAAGTTATTCAGGGCAAGCAGCCGTTGGTGGAGCCGGAGCTGAGTGGCGAATTTGCCCGCTTCATGGAATGGGTCGGCGAATACCAGGACATCGGCGTCCGCACGAATGCCGACACCGGACCCGACGCTCGTCAAGCGCTCGAGTTCGGGGCGGAAGGGATTGGGCTCACCCGAACCGAGCACATGTTCTTCGGCGAGGAGCGCATCGCGAAGATGCGTCGGATGATCCTCTCCGAAAGCGACGAAGTGCAAAAGCAAGCCCTGGAAGCCCTCGGCCCGCACCAGCGAGAAGACTTCTCCGAAATCTTCCGGGCCATGGACGGCAAGCCGGTGACGATTCGCCTCCTGGATCCGCCCCTCCACGAATTTCTCCCGACCGACGAGGACGAGCAGGCGGCGTTGGCCGATCGGCTCGATCTCCCCGTCGACGTTATCAGAAAGAAGGTGGAGATGCTCGAAGAATTTAACCCGATGCTCGGCCACCGCGGCTGTCGTCTCGGGGTGACCAAACCGACGATTACCGAGATGCAAAGTCGGGCCCTTTTCGAGGCTGCCCTCGACGTGCAGGAGGAAGGCGTCGACGTGCAGCCAGAAGTCATGGTCCCCCTCGTCGCCACCGAGGCCGAATTCACCAACCAAAAGGCAGTCATCGAAGAGACGGCCAAGACCGTCTTCACAGAGCGCGGAGCCTCCGTCGACTACCAGGTCGGCACGATGATCGAGGTGCCCCGGGCGGCCCTCCAGGCAGAGGCCATTGCCGAGGAAGCGGACTTCTTCTCCTTCGGCACAAACGACCTCACGCAGATGACCTTCGGCTTCAGCCGAGACGACACGGGCACGTTCCTGCCTTACTATATCGACGAGGACCTCCTCGAACGCGACCCCTTCCAGACCCTCGATCAAGAGGGGGTCGGGAAACTGGTCCAAATCGCCACCGAGCGGGGACGCACGAGCAATGAAACGCTGAAAGTAGGCATCTGTGGCGAGCACGGCGGCGAACCGTCGTCCGTCGCGTTCTGCTACGATAACGACCTCGATTACGTCTCCTGTTCGCCCTTTCGCGTCCCCATCGCCCGCCTCGCCGCGGCCCAGGCGACGCTGACGGAGGGGCCGGGGATTTCGTCCGGGGCCGCCGCGTATTAGCGTTTTCCGTCTATCTGAACGAATGCCTCTCGCCCCGTCCGCACCGGTTCTCCATCGGTGCCGACGGGGGCGTTTCTCGTGATTCCCGACCGCTCCGCAGAGGGCTTTACGGACGATCGCGCTCCCCGTCGACGAATGGGTTTAGGACCGCTGACGCCTGACACCTAAAACGACTCTCGACCGCTTGGTCCAACTACGGACGAATCGAACGGGAACGCTGCGCTCTCAGCACACTCTTCCAATTTTAAACGCAGAACAATGATTTCATTCACAGCCGAAGGACAAATGAGTCCGTGCTCGCGCTGGAACGTGTGGTCGATGGGCATCCTGGCGGTTCTGCTTTTGGGAACGGCGGAGTACGCCCATGCCCAAGACGCCCCGCTGCACGTAAAGCGGACTGTGGACACGATTTCTGCGGTGGAAATGGACATCTCTACGAAGTCGGCCCGTTACACCCCGATCTTCGGAGCTGGGGATTCCGACGCGGAGCTTACCAAAGGCGTCCGGCGCTACGGACAATTGAGGGTGGATCCACAAGGAGCCAGTCGAGCCGTTGCCTACGGAGAGCAAGAGCTCGTCTACTACGTGCTGGAAGGGACCGGCCTGCTTGGCTACGCCGGTCAGGAGGTGCCAATCAGCAAGGACGACTTTTTTTACGTCCCGGCCGGGACGGACCACCGGTTTGCAAATCCGCGCGAGGTGCCCCTGAAGGTGATGGCGATGGGTTTTTCTGTAGATGAAGCTCCAGGTTCGCCTACGCCTCCGTTGCAGATTGCCAACGCCCGGGACGTCCCCCCTGAGGTGCTCGGGGAGAGCCACGGACCGACGAGCAGGTACCAGCTCCTGTTGGGGGGCACCGACAGCGAGCGGGACCGCATTGCGGCCGGGCAGCGGGTGGTCAGCCTCTATATCGTCGCCTTTGACCCCGGCGGCACCAACAAACCGCATCGCCACCCCGACGCCGAGGAAATTTATTACGTGCTGCAGGGCCACGGCGAGATGGTGGCAGGAGGGCCGAACGGGGAGTCTCAGCGCTACCGAACCGAGGCTGGAGACGCGTTCTATTTCACCGCGGACTCTCCGGTCGGATTTTTCAGCGAGACGGAGGAGGGAGCCCCCCCTGCCCGCATCTTGGCCGTCCGGTCCATCGTTCCGGGGACTCGATAGGAGTTCCGGAGTTTCGAGTAGGAGCAGCCCCCGGCCAACGTACCTCTCGGCGACGATTGAAACGGTTCTCTAAATACTGTGTCCGTTTTCCTCCTCGTTTCGATCGTTGCACTCTCGATGGGGTGTCAGCAGGACCGGACATCGAAGACGATTTTTTCGTTTGCCGAAATGGCGGGAATGCCGTCGGACTCCTCCATCGTGTTGAAAACGCAGCTGTCGGCCTCCGAGTCTCTCGAACGAGGAGTCTTGCCGGTCCGATCCGGCTATGTTCGATTCGAGTTCGACACCCACGAGGAGTTCCGCTCGAGCGTCAAAACGGAGTGGATGCAGGCGCGACCCGAAACCGACTATACGATCCAGAAGCAGGTCGACGGACTGAACCCGGACACCCGCTACTACTACCGAGCCATCGTGGGACGGGACACCCAGAGGACGTTTGCGGAGGAGACCCATCAGTTTAAAACCCTTCCGTCCCCTTCGTCGAGCGCTTCGGTAGATTTTGTGGTCGCCAGCTGCATGCACTATGACCGGTTTATGATGGGGAAAAATCAGGATCTCACCGCGAACGACGCGCCGGTGGATCGTCCAGCCCAGGGCGAAGACCGACGGCTCGGATACCCGGCCTTTGCCAGCATCGACCGGCTCGATCCAGATTTTTATGTCTCCAACGGGGACAACGTCTACTACGACTCTCGCCACTGGCAGGCGACTACGAGCCGAGCGATGCGCCACGAATGGCACCAGCTGTTTGCCCTGCCCCGATTTCAGGGGCTACTCGGATCTACGGCAAGCTACTGGATGAAGGACGATCATGATTTTCGCTACGACGAGGCCGACACGACGAACACGAGGCGCCTCTATCCTGGAGGAGCTGAGCCGTCCTACGAGCAGGGAATCCGGATCTTTCGAGAGCAGGTTCCGGCAACAAACCCGGACGATCCCAATCGCACGACGTACCGGACGTACCGGGTCAGCCAGCTTCTGCAAATCTGGATGCTGGAGGGAAGAGACTACCGAAGTCCCAACCAGATGGAGGACGGGCCCGAGAAGTCGCTGTGGGGACCCAAACAGAAGACCTGGCTAAAGCAAACCCTGCAGGAGAGCGACGCCCCGTTTAAGCTTGTGATCTCTCCGACTCCCTTGGTGGGCCCGGATTCGGATCACAAGCGGGACAACCACACGAATACGGGGGGATTTCGGCACGAGCGAGACGCCTTTTTCGACTGGCTAATAGGCCACGGATTCAAGGAGCAGAACGTCTACGTGATTACGGGAGATCGCCACTGGCAATACCATTCGATCCATCCCACCGGCTTCGAAGAGTTCAGCAGCGGAAGCTTTATGCTGCAAAACTCGCGGGTGGGCCCAAGTCCAGGAGATTCGGGGTCGACCGATCCCGAGGGGTTGATCGAACAACCTTATAAGCCCTCCGAACCCATGGGGGGATTTTTGCGGATCAAGCTGGACGCCGAGAAGAAAGCGCTCTCATTTTCCTTTTATGACGAGGGCGGAGAGTTGCAGTACGAAAGCGTTAAGCGCGCCCAGTGATTGGGACGAACTCGAGAAAATGCGCTTGCGTCCACCTCGACGAGAAGCCGTACCTCATCGTGTGGACCGGTTCTACCCTGACGCGTCCCTTCCAAATCGTTCGGAACGGAATCGCTGACCTCTTGCCTTCTGGGCCCCTTTGTCAAAGAGAGCCCTACGGACTGGGCAGCGCAAACGCAACGTACGCGTCCCCGGACCGAGTCCCGAGCTTGCCGCCCCCGCACGCCACGACAACGTACTGACGCCCATTCATCTCATAGACACTTGGGGTCGCAAACCCCGCGGCGGGAAGATCCGCCGTCCACAGGATTTCTCCGGTTCGCTTATCGAAGGCACGAATCTTCTTGTCGAGCGTCGCGGCAATGAACACCAGGCCGCCGGCCGTCACAACGGGGCCCCCATAGTTTTCCGTACCGGTCGTTGGATGGCCCTGCGCCTCCAGTTCCGGGTAGGTTCCCAGCGGCTTGCGCCAGACGTATTCGCCTGTGCTCAAGTCAATTGCATTGAGGGTTCCCCACGGCGGGCTCACAGCGGGATATCCCTCCGGCGTCCGGAATTTCTCGTAGCCGGCCATGATGTACGGAGGAGATTCGGAGTTGTCATCGCCCCCTTGCTGAACTGACCCGCGATCGATAGCAAAGTGCTCGTCGTCAATCAGATAGTTGACAAGGGCCTTTCGTTGCCGTTCGGGAAGATGCGCAAAGCCGGGCATCATACGGCGTCCATTTCGGATGAGATCAAGGAGGTCTGACGGCGAGTACCGTTTTTCGACGTTGTGGAGAGAGGGATAATCGCCGCCCCCCTGTCGATCCGGACCGTGACAAGACGTGCAGTGCGTCCGGTACGCCCGCCGGCCCACTGGAAAGCCTGCGTCCTCGACCGCTTCCGACGCACTCTTCAGGGAGCCAGTCTCGGTCGGAAGCATCCTCATAATCCAGGGGACTTCGTTGCTGTTTACGTAGAGAATGTCCGTGTCCGGATCGAAGGCACTCCCGCCCCATTCTGCCCCACCATCGAATCCGGGAAACATAAGCGTCCCTCGAAGCGACGGGGGCTCGAACATGTGATCGCTGTTCAGTCGCCGGAGGGTCGTTCGGAGCTGGGACTGCACGCTGTCCGAGACGTACGGGTTGATCGCCTCCGGGGTCATACGCTGACGAACGAAGGGCTCCGGCTTCGTCGGTACCGGCTGCGTCGGCCACGGCGCTTCGCCCGTCAGCGGAGACTCGGTGGGAACCGGTTTCTTTTCGATGGGAAAGAGCGACTCTCCCGTGTCCCGGTTGAACAGGAAGACGAATCCGCTCTTTGTCGTTTGCGCCACGGCGTCGACGTCGGCCCCCTCATGGCGCACGGTCACGAGACTGGGCGGGGAGGGAAGATCCCGGTCCCAAAGGTCGTGGTGCACCGTCTGATAGTGCCAGACGCGCTCTCCGGTCGCAGCCTCCAGGGCCAGCAGCGAATTGGCGAATAGATTTTTGCCCTTCCGATTTCCCCCATAGAAGTCGGGCGATGCCGATCCGGTCGGCACATAGACAATGCCGCGCTCTCGGTCGACGGACATCCCTGCCCAGCTGTTCGCGCCCCCGACCCGCGTCCAGGCGTCAGGATCCTCCCAGGTTTCGTGGCCGAACTCGCCAGGTCGGGGAATTGTGTGGAAGGTCCAGGCCAGCTCACCGGTGCGCACGTCGAACGCCCGAATGTCGCCGGGAGCCGCGTCGGCACCCTCCGACACGCGCGACCCGATGATGATGAGATCCTCATAGATGACCCCCGGGGACGTGGCCGCCACGTGCAGATCCTCGGCTCGGTCGGCAAGTCCTTTCTTGAGGCTTACAGTTCCGCCATCGCCGAACGACTCGGCGAGAGAGCCGTCCTCGGCGTCTAGCGCATAAAGGGTCGGTCCCGCTGTAAAGAAAATCCGCTGCTCGCTGTCGTCGGCCCAGTAGGTCACGCCCCGATTCACGTTCAGGGCCGAATCGTGCCCGCTTGTATCCGAAAACGGATCGAAGACCCACTGCTCCGTGCCCGTGGCCGCATCCATCGCCACGACTTTCAGCCGGGGAGAGGTGCTGTAGAGGGTCCCGCCGACGACAATCGGATTGGCCTGGATCTGCGAATTTTTGGACGGCTGTGCATCTCCCGTATTGTACTGCCAGGCCACCTCAAGCCGTCCGACGTTCGTCGTGTCGATCTGATCCAGCGATGAATATCGAATCGACGCCGCCCCCCCGCCGCGGCTGGACCACTGTTCGTAGGCAGGCTCCGACGCAAACTGGGAGCACCCAAGGGCGAGAACGATCGGGAGAAACAGAAGACTGCGCATCGGAGGGGGATATCCAGGATGGCGAAAATCCTTCGCGTATTCCATTAGATAGTACCCAGGATACTGCGAGGAAAACGGATGTTCGTTCCAACGAAGATCCATCGAGTCGTTGACGTCCGTTCTTCCTGGAAAACTACGCGTCTTGAGATTCGCTGTACTTGGGGCGGTCGGTGTCTGCTGTGGGACTGACGGAGCTACGCGGCTAGTGTAGTGTCAAGCGTCAATGTTGGTTTAGCGTCGACACGATCTCAACCCCAAGGGCAAGTCGTTTCGAGCGAAGTCGAGAACCCTCCTCGAAACGAGCTGTCAGCCCGAGGGAGATTCCTCGACTCCGCTCGGAATGACTGCTGTAAATCGGGGGTTGAGATCGTATCTTGGATATAAAAATCAGGATTGACACTGCATTAGGAACCGCCTCGGTTGGACACAATCTGGTGGGCGACCTTGCGGAGATCCCCGCCTACGACCTTCGGCACAGGATCGCTCGGCGCGAGTCGTTTGCCAGGGCGCGCCACAAAGGCCGCGGCACATCCGGCCCGCTGCGCCCCTGTCGTGTCCCACGGGTGGGCAGCGACCATCCGCAGATCACCTGTCGAGATCCCGAGTTCTTCCGCGACCATCTCGTAAGGCTCGGGCGCCGGCTTGAGGCGACCAGCCACATGGGCCGAGAATATTGCGTCGAAGGCCGTCGCAATTCCTGCGTGTGCGAGCTGATCGTGGAGAACCTCCGGCGTTCCGTTGCTGAGGGCCACAAGCCGAAATCCTGCCTCGCTCAACTGCCTTAACGCCTCAGAAACGTCCTCGTGCGGGGGCAGCTCGCGCATCGTTCCCAGAACCTGTGCCGCTTCGTCGTCCGTCAACCGGTGGCCGCGCTCGTCCGCCACTACCTCAAGAGACTGTCGCCCGAGCGTGGTGAAATCCACGTATGGTCCGGTGACCGTCGTTACGAGCGCCTGACGAAGGAGCGTCCGAAACCACCGTTCCCGAACCGAGGGGTCGCCGAACACGTCCTGGAACGGTTCCCTCAAACCACGGAGGTCGAGCAGAGTCTCGTTCACGTCAAATGCGATGGTTCGGGGCATGGAGGAGGCCACGGCCAGCATCGGAGAAATTTTTGGGGCAGTCGTGTGATCGGCGCCCAGGTTGAAGCGAATATATGAAAGGGAAGTGTGCACTCAAACCGTTCGAGCTTCTCTCCCGGAAGTCCTCGACTCGTCCTCGTGGATCTCGTATGGGTCCATCCCCCGCTTCGCTGCCCACACCGGATTCACACCAGGCGAAAGAAAAAGCCACTATTTCTCGTCGAGGCCAAAGGGCTGAGTGTAGGTCAGCGCTCCCTCGCTCCGGATCTCAGCGCGGAGGTACGTGCTAAGTTCTTCGGCCTCGCCGAGATCGATGCTCAGACCCCTGACCACCACCTCTCCTCCATTGGAAATCCACCGGACCTGAGCGGCCGTTACGGACGTCTCTTCTACTTCCGCAGCCAGGGTAAGCGTGTTGGCCTGCTGGTCGTAGTCCACGGCGGTAAGCCGGGGGGCCCGCTCCAGGTTTTGCCACTTTTTCGGATGGGTCGTCACGGTGCTAAAATAGAAGCGTCCCTCTTCGATCGCTTCGCGAACGCTCGGCTCGCTCAGCTCGCGGAGCGGAAATCAGCTTGCGTTGCGGCCGATGTGGGGTTCCCCTACTCCGGAAACAGCTCAGATTCGGTTCGAGAGGCGGACATCAGGGAATCCATCCGCCCCGTTACATTCGGGTAGAACCCAGAAAGGTCGTGCTGCTCAGACGGATCACTCATCAAATCGTACAACTCGATCTCCCCCTCGAACGCCGGCTTCCGCACGGCCTTCCAGCGCCCATCTCGAATCGCCTGGGCCGGACGAGGACCGTAGATTTCCCAGTACAGGGGATCATGTGGCTCCTGTGCTTCTGAATTCCCAGAAAGCGTCGGAACGAAACTGATGCCGTCAATGTCGCTCGAGATCGCGGCACCGGCATACTCAGCCAGCGTGGGGAGAACGTCCCACATGGCCCACACGGCGTCACTGCGCTGATTCGCAGGAATCCGGCCCGGTCCCCATGCAATCATAGGAACCCGGATCCCCCCTTCATAGAGGTCTCGTTTGTGCCCGCGCAACGCTCCGTTGGAATCGAACACTTCCAGATCGTAGACAATCCAGGTGGGCCCGTTGTCGCTCGTGAACAGAATAATGGTGTCTTCCGCGAGTCCAAGCTCTTCCACCAGGGCCTTTAATCGGCCGATGTCGCTATCCATCCGGCTTACCATGGCGGCGTACCCGGCATTAGGCTGTTCCACGGGAACGTACCCGTAGTTGCTGCCGTCGTACGGCGTCTCGGGGAAGATGCTCTCCCCGGTTTCGTCAAGATAGGGCGCCCAGGCATCGTCCGGGGCCGCAATGTCGACGTGGGGAATCGTAAACGGCAGATACAGGAAAAACGGCTGGTCCTGGTTTCGTCGGACGAACGCGAGCGCCGAATCGGCGATCACGTCTTGACTATAGGTGCTCTTTTTGATCGGAGGTCCCGATCCCGGAGACCCCTCGTCGTCCCTCACCTTGTTTCCGGGGAGGGGGGCCCGCTTATCGTTGTAGAAGAGAAATTCTGGATAGTAATGGTGCGCCCTCCGCTGTCCTAGATATCCATAGAACAGGTCGAAGCCCTGACTATTCGGCGATCCTTCCGAATCGGGAGGACCAAGTCCCCACTTGCCCATCGCGGCCGTTCGGTAGCCTGCTTTTTTGAGAACTTCAGCGACGGTTACGGAAGAATCGGGAAGGGGTTGATTCCCAATGGGATAAATGGCCTTGTTATCGCGGACCGCCGTGTGCCCCGTGTGCCTGCCCGTCATGAGCACGGATCGGGCGGGGGCGCAAACGGCGCTTCCTGAGTAGAACTGGGTGAACACCGTTCCTTCCTTCGCAAGTTCATCCAGGGCCGGGGTATTTATTTTTTTCTGGCCGTACGCTCCCAGGTCGCCGTAGCCAAGATCGTCAGCCATAATGAGAATAATGTTCGGCGTCTCGTCTCTGGCACTGCCGTCCTCCTGGGCTGGGGTGCAGCCCATGAACGCCACGGCACCAGTGAGAAGAAACACAAGTGGGAGGATGAAACGGAGAATTCGAAGCATGTCGATTGCGGAACGGACGCGTGGTGTACAAAGCGTGAGGAGAGGCCCAAGGTTGAGACATTCAGTCGAAGAGAAGGAACGATCACCCCCGTCCTTGGCAAACGCACATCTGTCAGCTCTCCGTCCCTACTCCGGGCTCACGCTATACAGTACAGAACCGCCTGCGAAATATCGAATCGCCCGCGCATTTTCGAGGACCGTCACGCAGGAAGGCCGTCGGTCGAAGCAGGGGAAGAGATGTTCGACGTATCGACGCTCCCCACCGATCGCACGTCTCCCATTCGCAGCGATAGAGATGATTTCAATCGTCGATGGTCCGAACGCCCCCCGGAGACCCGCACGCCACACACTCCAGCGCGATCGAATCGACCGTCCAAACTACAGGTGCTCGCAGTTGAGTCCCTGAAACCTGTACAGTAAGCGAGCTAAGCCGGTTCTCCACCCCTTTGCTCGCCGATTCTCAGCCCTCCGCCACTCGCGAGAAGAAAGGGAGACCTGGGGGATGTGCCGTTCGATGTCTCCCTTATTGACGCTCGGTGAATCGGTTGGTACACTGCCTGCACTCATTCTCCAATGGTATAGCCGGTTCCTGTCCCCGGTTGGCAGGCTGGATTGAACGTTGCGAGCCGCCCTCCTGGACCACAAACGAGCCTTACTACATCGCCCCCGTCGCCCAATGCCTTTCTCACACTCGGTACTCGTTTGCCTGAAACGTATTTCACCTCGACTTAAAGAAGTGCGTGAAATAGAGGTGTGTCTGGCCGGCGTGCTCCTCGTGGGCAGCGTCCTTATGATGGGAGGCTGTCAGAGTTCAGATTCAACCCAAGAGACAGAGTCGTCCTCGTGGCCCACCCGACCGAATATCGTATGGATCTCCGCAGAGGACATCAGCCCGCGGCTCGAGGCGTACGGCGACTCGGTGGCCCGGACCCCAACCCTCGACCGACTGGCCCGAAACGGAATGCGTTTCACCAACGCCTTCACGACCGCCGGCGTGTGCGCCCCGAATCGCTCGGCCATCATTACCGGCATGCACCAGTCCGCAATTGGGACGCACCACATGCGGACGACGCATGAAGCCCCCGGCCTGCCCACTCCCTACTCCGCGGTTCCTCCGCCCTACGTAAAGACCTTTACCGAATACCTGCGGAATGCGGGATACTTTACGACCAATAACAGCAAAACCGACTACAACTTCGAGACTCCATTCACGGCCTGGGACGAAAACGGCGACGCTGCCCACTGGCGGAGCGACCGCCGCGAACAAGATCAACCGTTCTTTTCGGTCTTCAACTTCACGGTCACCCACGAAAGCAACGCCTGGAAGAGGGCGAGCGACACGCTCGTCACCGATCCCTCTCGGGTCCCGGTGCCCCCGTTCCTCCCCGACACTGACTCGGTACGCCGGCACATTGCCCGTCACTACGACAACATCGCCGCGCTCGATCGGCGGGTCGGCCGCATCCTGAAGCAGCTGAAAGAGGATGGACTCGCCGACGAAACCGTCGTCATGTTCTGGGGCGACCACGGCGACGGCCTGCCCCGGTACAAGCGTTGGGTCTACGACTCGGGCATTCAGATGCCTCTCCTCGTTCGGTGGCCCGACGTAATCGACCCGGGAACGGTCAACAACGAACTCGTGAGTTCGGTCGACCTTGGACCGACCGTCCTTTCCATGGCGGGCGTAAATGTGCCTCAACACATGCACGGTCGCCCCTTCCTCGGGCCCCAAGACACCGGAGAGCGGGACTACGTCTACGCGGCCCGCGACCGGTTCGACGAGTCCTACGACATGGTTCGGGCCGTGCGAGACAAACGGTTCAAGTACATCCGCAATTTTTATCCGCAGAAGCCGTACGTCCTCCACGTTCCGTACCGCAACCGAAACGTCACGATGCAATCCTTGCTGCGAAGGGACGCTCGGGGCACCCTCACCGACACGCAGCAGCTCTGGATGCGAGACACGCGCCCGGCCGAAGAGCTCTACGACACGCGGGTCGACTCCCACGAGGTCAATAACCTCGCCGACGACCCGGCCTACCAGGACGAGCTCCGCCGCCTGCGCGGAGAGCTCGACGCCTGGATGCAACGAATTGACGATCGGGGGGACATCGGGGAGGATCAGATGACGCACCGGATGTACTCCGGGGAGGAACAGCCCACCACCCACGCCCCCGTCGTGGTGCCTCGCAGGAGTACGGAGCTTCCCGTCCCGGTACGGACGGAAGTGCACCTGGATGGGCCGGGCCAGGTGACCCTCCACAACGGGACCCATGGGGCCTCAATGGCCTACACCTTCGAATCAGGCGACGACCCCTACTGGCGATTGTATACCGGCCCCATCTCGATCAAGGAAACGACGACGATTCGGACAAAGGCGATTCGTTACGGCTACGAGGAAAGCCCGGAGCGAGAGGTGACAGTGGTCGTGGATTGATTCGATCCCCGGGGGACTCGCCTGCAATGTCTCCCTTTGGTCTCGTCTACAGCATACTTCCAAGCAATCTCTCTCCATCCAATGCGTCTCGTTCTCGCGATTACGACTGCCACCCTTCTCTGCATCGGCTGCGGACCGTCCCCCCCAGACTCCAACGACCGTTCCATCACCAAGAAAACGGACTGGACGACGCACGCAGCAGAGCAATCGAACGTGCTCGTCCGTGCCACCGGGGTGGCAGGGGGACGCTTCGACATCACGGGGGATGGGGCTCTTCTCTTGGGCCGTCCAGACACGGTGCGCTCGTTCTCCAACGCGGGCCGATTCGTTTCCCGCGGGCAATGGACCTCAGAATGGCTGGATGTCTCTTCGGCGGCTCCCCTCAGTGCCGTAACGGCCGACGTTCGCGTGTACGGACAGTCTCAGAATATGGCGACGGGCTGGACCAAGTTCAGTGGCAACCCCCTGGTGAGTGGAAAGGGCTCGTCCCACACAACGGCCCAGACGCTCCAGCTGCCCGACTCGCTCTGGCCAAATGACCAGGCCCTCGTCCGCGGCGCCGGGCCCTACGAGAATCAGTGGCTCCTTCTGTTCAACGTCGGGGGCTGGGCTGTGGGCGGATGGGCCGCCGCAGTGGCCGACAGTCTTGCCCCCCTGAAACGAGGTGAAAATCCGTTCCGCCTCGTCGACCCGTATCCGCTATTCACGGACAACGCGGCGCACGACACCCTCGGGTACCACGCGCCGAACGACTGGATTTACGTCGACGGCACGTGGTACACCCCCGACGAATCGCGGGATCATTTCTCTCGCATGTGGACGAGCCCGAGCCTGACGTCGTGGACCAATGAGGGTCCGATCGAGGGCATTCAGGGCCACGATCCCGGCATGGCCTACGACGGGGAGCGGTTCCACCTCTTTACCGAAGACGGGACTCGACTGCAACACCTCTCCGCCCCCAATCCGCTAGCAACGTGGACAGCGCACGGCGTCGCCTTAAAGGTGGGCGACCACACCGGCGATGCCGACGCGAGCTTCTTCAACAACGCCTGGCATCTCTTCTTTGATGATGCCCCCCACCAAGAGTACACCATCGGCTACGCGCGCACCGACCCGTCCGCGTTCCCCCGAAGCTGGCGCCTGCAGAACGACATCTACGGTCCCCGGATGCCGGACCAGGGACAGACGTGGGACGAACCCACCGCTGACGGAAACAACTTTGGCACGGGAGATCCGGATCTCGCCCTGGAAGGCACGACGCTCTACCTGACCCACGAACGACCGACCGGGATTGCGTACAAAGAGCTCGATCTCACGGACGATACCGATCAATCCGTCCAGGTCCAGGTGGAAATTGATTCCGATGGCGATGGTACGGTCGATAGCTCTCAGACACAGAAGCTTCCGGCCGGCAACGCACGCCTCAACCTGGAAAACCTCGAGGCGGAGCAGGTGCGGCTCACACTCACCCTCAAAACCGACATCCCTCGTGAGTCCCCAATGGTGCGGACCCTTCGCCTCCAGACCACCGAGCACTAATTTTTCACTCGTCGCCTCCACTGAGTCTCCTGCCCCTCAAACCGAACCCGCCTGTCATGACTGTACTCCGGAAAACGGTCGGCCCCACGGCCCTCCTCCTCGTGCTTTTTTGTGGCGTCGGGCTCGTCGGCTGCACGACCGAGACCGAATCGGAGT
>CAYRPX010000031.1:0-17414 GCA_964426195.1 uncultured Salinivenus sp. | reverse complement strand
GAGAGCGCGGAGCCGGTCTGGGTCCGCCGCACGGCCCGAGGACGGGTCGTCCGGTAGGGAAGCATCAGCAGACATGAGAAAAGAATGTTACGTAGAATAACAGGAGAGTACTACACAAGAGAAAGAGCCCCTAGGTCCCTTTCTGAGACCGGAAAAGAGAAATTTCTGGTATTCTTTTCCGAGGTCCCTTCGGGTCTTGATTGCGTCCCTCCTGGCCGCTCGACGGGTGGAGATCGCCGACGGGCGCTCCTGTGTGGGCCGCGCGTCGTCGGGGATGGTGCCCTGTGGGGCTCGTTTCTAATCTTCAGCGCTCCCCGTTCGTCTTCGGCGTGTCGCTGCGTGCAGGGGGACTGTGACGGGACTCATCGATGCGTGCTCTCATGCGCTGCCGCTCCGCTTCGCTCAATTCCGTGTAGTAGACCACACCGAGCTCGTCGAAAGCGGCCACAGCGTCGGCATCTGCCTTCGTTGCTGAGAGGCTCAATACCACGCTCCCATCGCGCAGCGCATGTTGTTCTTCTGTCGCCGTCGCTTCGAGGTCGACGATGTAAAACCAACGGATTATGCGGTGAGAGGGATCGGTCGAGTGCTCTTCCGTCTGGCGAGCGACAACGTTGGGCTGGCGACAGGCCGCAATCCGGACATCCATGCTACGAGGGGTTGGCGTTAGAAAACATCGGGGGTTGACCCAGGAGGACTTCGTAATTGTACTGCGCAAAGAGTGTACCATCCTCCCAGGGGGACGATGTTCTCACTCCTGGACGCATCCCGGGGATAAAATACCGCCCTGATCGTTCGTTTGTACCCTTCGACCATCTGGAGGAAGGGAGAAGCGATCTGCTCCGGATGGCGGAACGGATCGCACGCTGCCACCACGAGCGCTGGGACGGAGGCGGCTATCCGGACGGCCTGGCGGGGGAGGAGATCCCGCGTGCGGCCCGAATCACAGGCGTGGCCGATCCCTTCGACGCGATGACCAAAGAGACGCACGAGCATCCGACGTGGACGGAGTGGGGCGGGTCCGCATTCGACAGACGGGGAAGTGGGGGGCGTGGAGGTCGAAGACACCGGCATCGGGTGGACCCGAAGCCCCCAAGGACTTTCTGAGGCGTTCGAGCAAGCGTCCGGGGAGGTGAGGAATACGAGGGCGCAACCAAAGAGGTGCTGGGTCGGATGGGCGGCTTCAGTCAGGTTGAGATCGAGGAGGAGGGGGGGCGGGGTGCCGTTCGGCTTCCGAAAACGAAAGGCGAGATCAGAGGCGGAGGCTCCTAAACGGATTTTGCCACGGTGCCCTTCGTATCGACCGGCTGGGCGCTTTGGACCTGCGTGCCGGTTTGACGGAATTAGTTTGACGGAAGGCCCTCTTCCTTCCGGCGCTGAAGTTCCCGGAGCGCCGCCAGGCCGGAGGTGCCCCCCAGTTCCTCCCAGGCGAGGAGGAATGCAAAGACCTGCTCCGGAGAGGGAGGTCCTTGGAGATCGGTGCTGCCCGGAGCCAATTCTCCTTTAAGTCGAGCCTTCGCCACCAGAAACGCCTTCTCGGCCAGCTTTTCACTGTAGGCTCGTTTCTGGACCGACCGGATCCATTCGAGCACGGATTGCTCGTCTTCAGCGGCTTGGCGGGCCTCCCGAACGGCTCGCTCCATCCGGGAGGGGGTGATGTCGGCGGCCTGGAGCTCCTCTCTTACCTGCCGGGCTTTCTCCTCAGATGCAGGCGCCTCGAGATCGTACTCCAGGGATCGAAGCGTCTTTTCAATCCAGGGATAAAAACGCGCCGCGACATCGTCGGTGGCCTTCTCGGCGATCCAGTGGCGGAGGCGCGCTTCGAGAGACGGTTCAGAAGCGATGGCAACGGAGGGGATAGGAAGAAATTGGTGTCGAAGGGCTTTTCCCGTTACGGAAACAATAATACGCCGATACTCCGTGCAGGTTGAGGCCGAACTTGAAGGAAAAAGCGATGGGCCGTAGGGTCTAATTCGTGACCAAACGAACCGACCCCCACGACCTGAGCTTGGACAACCGCTGCTCGCGCCTGTGGGAACTACCACTTTCCGGAACATGGCCGGCATTTACAACTGCCAGATCGGCTTCTGGCAGCGCCAGTTTCTGCGGGAGCTGTTCAAAGTGGTGCTTTCGCTGTGGGGACGGGGCAATTTTGTGAACCTTGCTCTCACGTGCAAACCGTTCGGCGCCAGTTCAGGAAGGCGTTCCACTGGGTTTGGTTCCAATCTGGTTGTTTGTCACTTGCGCCGACACCCGGAGGAGCTGCCGGTTGGCGTGTCCGACTGCAGTTTTTTGCCGAAAAGCGGAACCGAGACGTGGGGGCTGGACCAGTTCTTTTTTTGTCGCTAGGGGGAAGATTCAAAAAGGGGGTGGAGGCGTCAATCCTTGGAATCGTTGCGACTGAAAGCCGCGGAGCATTCGGAGTCGATGCCCCGCAAACGCCTCGATGCAAAACAGCACACCGGTCTCCCCCGCCGGGGGCCCGAAGCCAGGAGAAACGCGACTTCCATCTGAACATGAGTGGAGGCCTACTCCGTGACCACGCGATGAACAGAACTTCCGACCCGGTGCAGAATCGGGAATATTAGCGTTTCAGTAATGTTCTTCTTAAACTCAATATCAAGCAGACTCTTCTCCTCCATGCTCCTCCGATTCATACCGTGGCCGAGCATTCACCCGCAATGAGTCCTTTTGACCGCAGACAGTTTTTACGAATTGTAGGCGGCGTCGTCGGAGGCGGGTTCGCAGGAGGCCTGGGACTTGGTGGCGCCGAATCGGGGCGCCCACAGAAGACGGGGGCAGACTTCCAATTTGCCCTGTGCAACGAGATCCTAACGGAGGGACCTCAGGGGGACCGGTCGTGGGCCGAACAGTGTCGCATCATTTCGGAGACGGGCTATTCGGCGGTGGAGATTGCCCCGTTCACGCTCGTGGAGAACGGCGTTGGGGAACTCTCATCGGCGGAACGACGGGGCATGGTCCGGACGATGCGCGACGCCAATCTCGATTGTGTCGGGTTGCACTGGCTCCTGTCTCCGCCTCCGGAAGGGCTCCACTTTACGACGCCCGACGACGAGGTGCGGGCGCGCACGATCGACTACATGCACGAGCTCATCGACTTCTGCGGCGACCTCGGCGGTCCGTACATGATCTTTGGCTCGCCGGATCAGCGGAGCACCCTGGAGGGGCAGACCGTCGCCGAGGCGAAGGCGAACTTTGCGGAGGGACTCGCCCAGGTCGGCGACCACGCCCGCGATCGGGACGTGATGATCCTCGTCGAGCCGCTGACGAGCGACCAGACCGACGTGGTCAACACCCTGTCCGAGGCGGTGGGCGTGGTCGAGCAGGCCGACCATCCGGCCATCTCGACCATGTTCGACTTCCACAATACGGCCGACGAGACCGAACCGCTGGACGTCCTGATCGAGGAGCACATCGATCACATTCACCACGTCCAGATCCAGGAGATGGACGGCACGTACTTGGGCCGGGACGCCGCGACGGCCTACGTGTCGGCCTTCCGCACCTTTCGGGAGCTCGGATACGACGGATGGATCAGTCTGGAGGTCTTCGATTTCTCGCCGGGCGGAGAGACGATTGCCCGGGAGTCGATGGAGGTGCTCAGAAAACTGGCAACGAACGCCGAACAGCCGTAGCGGGGAACCAACGAACTCGTACACGTCAACTACACTACACACCATTATGAGTGAGAATAGCGAGAGCGAGGACACGGACGACCAAGGCCGCCTCACCCGTCGAGACTTCCTCAAGCGAACCGGGGCCAGCGCGGCGGTTCTCAGCACCTTTCCCACCATCATTCCCCAGAACGTGCAGGGGGCGAACGACCAGATTAACGTCGCTGTGGTGGGCATTCGAGGCCGCGGAGGAAGCCATATCAGCCAGTTCGCAGGCATGGAGAACGTTCACGTCAAAACGATCTGCGACGTGGACGAGAACCTCTTTGCCGACCGGATCGACGGGGTGCGGGAGGAGCACGGCTACGAGCCGGAGACCGAGCACGACATGCGGCGGGTCTTCGAGGACCCGGAGATCGACGTCGTCGGCTTTGCGACGCCGAACCACTGGCACGCCCTCGGGGCCATCTGGGCGGCGCAGGCAGGCAAGCATGTCTACGTGGAGAAGCCGGCCAGCCACCGGTTGTGGGAGGGGCGACAAATGGTCCATGCGGCCCGGGCGAACGACGTGCTGATGCAGGTCGGGTTTCAGAATCGATCGCGCCAGTCCACCCGGTCTGCGATTCAGTTTTTGCGCGAGGGGGGCATCGGGGACATCTACATGGCCCGCGGGCTCTGTTACAAGCCGCGCTGGAACATTGGGCGCTATCCGAACGGGCCGATGCCGGAGGATGCGGAGCCGTGGACGGCCACGACCAACGGCGAGGGCGGGACGCTCTTTGACCGCGACTACCTCAGCAATGTCCACTACGACCGCTGGCTTGGCCCAGCTCCAAAGCGGCCGTTCAATCCCAATCGTTTCCACTACAACTGGCACTGGCAGTGGGCCTACGGGAATGGAGACACGGGCAACCAGGGCCCCCACCAGATCGACATCGGCCGCTGGGGCCTCGGCAAAGAAGAGTACCCGGAAACGATCAAGTCGTCGGGCGACTACTTCGTGTTTGAGGAGTCGGCGCAGAACACGCCGAACACGCAGACGACGATCTTCGAGTACGACGACGGGACGATCTTCGAGTTTGCGACGCGGGGCCTCTTTACGCCGGCCGACGGAGAGACAAAGATTGGAAACGTGTTTTACGGAAGCGAGGGCTGGATGGAGGTCGACGCGGGGGGCAACTGGCAGACCTACTTCGGCTATGAGGGAGAGCCGGGGCCCAACTCGGAGAAGATTACCGAGGATGAGGAGTACGATCCGATGGATTTGACCGGAGCCGGAGGAGGGGGCCACTTCGCAAACTTTATTGCGGCGGTTCGCTCGGGCAACCGGGAGGATTTGACCTGTGACATTGAGGTGGGGCACCGGTCGACAGCCCTCGCGCACCTGGGCAACATCTCCTACCGGCTCGATCGGGAGCTGGAGTTCGACGGGGACGAGGAGCAGTTCGTCGACGACGACGAGGCCGACGCGATGCTGAAGCGGGAGGAGTACCGCGATCCGTACGTGGTGCCGGACCTCTCGTGATCAGCACTTCGCGTGTGGAAGAGCTCCGCGGAAGGGAGCTTCGGGACGGAAGAAATCCTCTCTCATGCGGGGCGTTTTGCAGGGAGTTTTGGTTTCAAACTGGTTTTTTCGTTTTGAGCCGAGTCGCTATGATCATGTCACAGACAGTTCGGCGGGTGGGGCTGCCGACGTTCGCCCTGTTGCTCACCGCACTGTTCCTTCCAGGCTGTACGACGTCCACGTCCGAGGAAGCGCCGGAGGCGCCCCGAGTGGAGGTGACGCCGGAGCTGGACCAGCAGCGGGTGGCCGTGCAGGTCGCCGGCGAGCCCTTTACCGCCTATCTCTTCGATGAGCGACGGGAGGAGCTGGCCAAGCCGGTGCTCTACCCGATCCATTCGGCGGATGGGGCCCCGATCACACGAGGCTATCCGATCGACCCCCGGCCCGGCGAGCGAGTGGACCATCCGCACCACATCGGGCACTGGCTCAACTACGGGGACGTAAATGGGCTCGACTTCTGGAACAACACCGGCGACGTGCCGGCCGAGGAGGAGGATGAGGTCGGCCACATCGTCCACCGGCAGGTTGTGGGTACGGAGAGCGGGTCCGGGCAGGGCGAGATGGAGGTGCAGGCGGACTGGCGCGGCCCCGAAGAAGAAACGCTGCTGCGGGAGAACACCCGGTTCGTGTTCCGGGCCGGTCCGGACCGGCGGGTCATCGACCGGATTACCCGGCTTACGGCGACGGATCGCCGGGTCGAGATGACGGACAACAAGGAGGGATTTTTTGCGATCCGGGTGGCCCGTGAGCTGGAGCACCCGGCCGAAGAGCCGATCCGGATTGTGGGGAAGGACGGGACGCCCCGCGAGGACCGGGTTCTCGACAACGAGGGAGTCACCGGGCAGTACCTGAACGCCGACGGGGTGACGGACCGTCCGGTGTGGGGGACCCGCTCGCCCTGGGTGCTGCTTCGGGGAATTGTCGGGGGCGACTCGGTGGGGGTCGCGATTCTCGACCATCCGGAGAACGTGGGCCACCCCACGTACTGGCACGCCCGGGGGTATGGGCTTTTTTCGGCCAATCCACTCGGGCAGGCGGTCTTCAGCGACGGGGAGGAGCGGCTCGACTATGCGCTGGAGAGTGGGGAGTCGGTCACGTTCCGATACCGCATTCTCGTCCTCTCCGACGACGCGTCCCCCTCGACCATGCGATCGGAGTATGATCGGTGGAGCCGCACCACCCCGTCGCTCGCGGAAGCTCCGGAGTAGGACAGGCGGTGTCGTTTGGGAGCGAACGGCGGACATCCACGTGTGGGGGGACAGCGCCGAGGGCGTCCGGAGACTGTTTTGATTTTGGATCGTCGTCGCCATCGACACCGCTTCGTTCCGCCCCTGCAGGAGCATGGAGCGTGGAAGAGAACACAACGGGTGAGAGTGGCCGGTCTGCCGTCGTTCCGGGATACTCTTGACGTGAACGGATGAAATCAAACCAGTCTCTTGCGCGCCGGGGATCGTTCCCGCCCTCCGAAGAAGGTTTTGCCCTCAGCACGTCTCGGCCAGGATGGTCCGTCTTTCTCCGGGGCGTCACCGGCGAGAACGGCCGCCGGCCCGCATTCACCACCACACAACCAGGCAGAGGACGATGATTTCTACCAATACGTCTCGTCGTTCATTTCTGAAGCAGGGAGCCCAGGCAGCCGTCGGACTGATGGCAGGGGCGTGGGCGTCGCAGGGGAGCGCGAGGGCGATGCGCACAATGAGCGAGATGCGCTTCGGGCTGGTCACCTACCTGTGGGGCCGCGACTGGACGATCCCTACGTTGATCCGCAATTGTCAATGGGCAGGGGCAGAGGGGGTCGAGCTCCGCGTGGAGCACGAGCACGGGGTCGACCCGAGCCTAGGCGACTCCCAACGGGCCGAGGTTTTTCAGCAGTTTCAGAACAGTCCCGTCGAGCTGGTGGGATTCGGCACGAACGCGTCCTTCCATTATCCCGACGAGGCACGGCTTCAAGACGAGATTGAGCGGGCCCGAAAGTATGTCGTCCTCTCGCACGACTGTGGGGGGAGCGGCGTGAAGGTAAAGCCGAATGGCCTGCCGGACGGTGTCCCGGAGGCCCGGACCATCGAGCAGATTGGCACGTCCCTGAACGACCTGGCCCGCTTCGCGGCCGACTACGGGCAGGAAATTCGCGTGGAGGTCCACGGTTCGGGGACGCAGCGGCTCCCCATCATGGAACGGATCTTTCGCGTGGCCGACCATCCGAACGTGGGGGTGTGCTGGAACTGCAACTCGGAAGACCTCGCCGGTGAGGGGCTCGAGCATAACTTCGGCCTCGTGAGGGGACGCCTCGCCGAGACCACCCACGTGCGCGAGTTCAATGAGGGCGATTACCCCTATCCGGAACTCTTCGACCTCCTCGCCGGCATCAACTATGACGGTTGGATTCTGATGGAAGCACGGACGGAACCTGCCGATCGAATCCGGGCGCTCAGGGAGCAACGGAGGCTGTTCGACCGAATGGTGGCCGAGGCACGGAACTAGCCCCCTCCTCGCCCACGGCATCGCCGAGTCGACTCTCCCATTCCCCCTTCGGCCCCTCTTCCGCTTTCATCACGTTCTAGTTAGTCTGGGGACGCGACAGTCGTCCCCGGCCTCCTTCTGCCCAGTATGTGACCGCCTGAATGATTGCTACACCACCGCTTTCGGTACGATCCCTTCTCATTGTCCTGCTCATCCTCGGGGTAGGAAGCATCCTCGGCTGTAGTGAGTCCCCCTCCGAACCGGAGGAAATCCAAATTAGCGACGACGAGGCCCAGCGGATGGCCGACCGGACCCGGGCAGCGGTCTCCGGGACGTTCGCCGGCGCGCTGGACGTGTCGCTTTGGGCGTCCGACACGCTAATGGCCGATCCCATCGGCCTGGACGTCGACCATCAGGGACGAGCTGTCGTCACGATCACCGACCGCCGGTACACGTCCGCCCTCGACATTCGGGATCATCCCGACTGGTCCACCGCGTCGCTGGGCTTTACCCACGTCGACGATCGCATGGCCTTTGTCCGTGAGAAACTCGCCCCGGATCGCAGCGCGGAAAACAGCGACTGGCTCACGGACTACAACGAGGACGGAACGCACGACTGGCGGGACCTAACAGTCCAGACGGAAAAGATCTACCGGATCGAGGATATGTCCGGCAGCGGCCAGGCGAACCGGTCCCAGATGTTCTTCGAGGGCTTCAACGACCTTGGGGCCGACATTGCCGGGGCCGTGCTGCAGCGCGGCGACGAGGTCTTCGTCGGGATTTCCCCGGACCTTTGGCGGCTCCGGGACACCGATGGGAACGGGGCCGCGAACACGAAGGAGTCCATCAGCCACGGCTACAAGGTCCACATCACCTTCGGCGGCCACGGAATGTCGGGACTCACCGTGGGGCCCTACGGCCGGCTCTACTGGGGCATTGGGGATCAGGGACTGAACGTGACGGACGCGGAGGGGACCCAGTGGGCCTATCCGAACCAGGGGGCCATCATGCGCTCGGACCCGGACGGAAGCCACTTCGAGGTCTACGCCGCGGGCCTTCGCAACCCCCACGAGTTTGTCTTCGACGACTATGGCAACCTGATCGGGGTCGACAACGACGGGGATCACGCCGGTGAGTTCGAGCGCCTGGTGCACGTGATCAACGGATCGGACAGCGGCTGGCGCATCAACTGGCAGTTCGGGAAATACACGGACCCGAAGAACAATGAGTACAAGCCGTGGATGGCCGAGAACTACTTTCGCCCGCGGCCCAACAACCAGCCGGCGCACGTGCTGCCCCCCATTGCGCCCTACCACCCCCCTGCCGGCATGGTCCACAATCCGGGCACGGCCCTGGGGGAGCGGTGGGAGGATCACTTCTTCGTTGCCCGCTTCACCGGCTCTCCCTCTGGGTCCGGCGTCGACGCGTTCACCCTCGAGCCGGACGGGGCCTCCTTCGAGCTCGACGAGAGCGAACGGGCCCTGCAGGGCATTCAGGTCACGGGCATGGATGTCGGGCCGGATGGAGCCCTGTATTTGGCCGACTGGGGCGAGGGCTGGGCCCCCGACGAGGAGGGGCGAATCTGGCGAATGGATCGGTCGGGGGAGGAACCGTCGGCCCTGCGCGAAGAAACGCAGACGCTTCTGCAGTCCTCGTTTGAAGACCGCTCCGCGGACGAGCTTGGGATCCTGCTGGGCCACGCGGACCAGCGGGTGCGAATGAAGGCCCAGTTCGCGCTCGTCGAACGGGGACGCCCCGACCTGTTCCGTCGGGCCCTCGAGGCCGACGACCAGATGCGCCGGGTCCACGGCGTCTGGGGACTTGCCCAACTCGGCCGGGAGGACACGAGCCAGGTGCGCCCCCTGTTGCAGTGGGCCGATGACGACGATCCGGAGATCCGGGCGCAGGTGGCCCGGGCCCTGGGCGACGTGCGGTACGCACCCGCCGCCGACACGCTGGTTTCGCTTCTGGAGGACAAATCACCGCGCGTGCGCATGTTCGCCGCTCAGGCCCTGGGCCGGATCGAGCACATCCCTGCCTTCGATCCCCTCGTAGAGATGCTGGCGGCCAACGACAACGAGGACGCCCACCTCCACCATGCGGGCACCATCGCCCTGGCCCGTCTCGGGGAGGGGGAGGCGCTGGGAGCCCTGGCCGACCACCCGTCCCGGGCCGTCCGGCTCGCGGCGGTGGTCGCCCTGAAACGGCAGGAGCATCCGGCTGTGGCCCGCTTTCTGGACGACGAAGACCCGACGGTCGTGACCGACGCCGCCCGGGCCATCAATGACGACGCACTGATCGAGGAAGCCGTGCCCGCCCTCGCCCAGACCCTCGACCGGGAGCCGGTGGGGGAGGAGTCGCTCGTGCGACGCGCGATTAACGCGACCCTGCACAGCGGGCGCCCCGCCGACGCGCGACGGCTGGTCCGGTTCGCCGGGCGAACGGACGTGGACAAGGAGCTTCGAGCCGAAGCCCTCGCCACCCTGACCCACTGGTCGGATCCGCCAAAGCTGGACCGGGTGACGGGTCGCCATCGGGGCGACATTCAGAACGACGCCGCACCGGCCCGACGGGCCCTCGCCTCGGCAACATCGTCTCTCCTCCGCGACGAAAGCGCGACGGTCCGGGAAGCCGCCGTTGAGGCCGTGCAGGGAACGGGCCACCGGGAGGCGGCCGCCCGCCTCGCTCGCCTCGTGGAGGAGGACCCGGTCCCGTCGGTCCGGACCGCCGCCCTGACCGCCCTCCGCGACCTGGAGTACGAGTCGCTTAAGACCGTCTTCGACGTCGCCCTCGAAGACGACGCCCAGTCGGTGCGGCAGAGGGCCCTGGATCTGC
The DNA here is from genome assembly GCA_964426195.1 of uncultured Salinivenus sp. GTDB lineage: Bacteria > Bacteroidota > Rhodothermia > Rhodothermales > Salinibacteraceae > Salinibacter. Next base: position 6,920 of record CAYRPX010000031.1, on the reverse strand, counting down.
TCCCGGATCTGTCCCTTCCGGAGGCGGAGATCGTGTCTCTCCTCGCCTCGGTGCTGGACAACGGGGCGACCGAGGAGAAGCAGACGGCCCTTCGAATCCTTGGCTCCATCGACCACCCGACCGCGACGGACCTGCTGGCCGAGCAGCTGGACCGGCTGGTGGCCGGGACCCTTCCTCGCGCGCTTGAACTGGAGGTCTTGGAGGCCACGGAGTCGTCGGAGGCCGAGGTGCTCACCCCCCGTCTCGAGGAATACCACTCGAGCCTCCCGCCGGACGACTCCGTCGCCCAGTACCGGGCGGCCCTGTACGGCGGGAACCCCAGTCACGGGGAGGAACTGTACAACCAGCATCCCGGCGCCCAGTGCACCCGCTGTCACGCCATGTCCGGAGAGGGAGAGGTGGGCCCCAACCTCTCGAACATCGGGGCGCAGTTGTCGCGCGAACAGCTTCTGGAGGCGATGGTGGCCCCAGATGCCCGGCTGGCCCCGGGCTACGGCGGTGTCACCCTCACCCTGGAGGACGGATCGTCGATGCGAGGCCTGATCGAAGAAGAGACCGACTCCACGATCGCGCTCCGGAGCGGGCGGGACCAGGTCCGAACCCTCGCGAAGGCAGAAGTGACTGAACGCGTCCAGTCGTCGCCGATGCCGCCGATGACCGACGTGCTCACCCGGCGCGAGCTCCGCGATCTCGTCGCGTACATGACGACCCTCAAGGCGGAGTAGCTCCCCTGCTGACATCCATGTGCACCTTCCCCGGACGATTCATGGGCGTCTCCCCCCGCCTTGGAACCGAAATGTGGAGCCAGGGACGATCGGCGGGTCGTCCCGGCAGCCACGGAGGGGGCGGCAGCGTACAATGATTCTTGGCACCGGGTGTAGGCCCGGCCCTGCTGACTCATCAAGGGCCGCCCGAGGCCCGAGGGACGGGGTCCTCGCCGTCTCGACCGAGAACCCGTCGGGGTCCCTCTCGGGCGCGTGAGCGGCTTATTCGAGCTTACCGATTGACCAGAGCAACCCGTTGGCAATAACCCCAAGAAACTCGGGCTGCTCGTACATCTCGTTGTGGTGGCCGAGACTGGTCGAAAACACCCGGGTGTCCTGCACCTCGTGCCGCCAAATGACGGGATGGTGCTCGTCGGTTTCCTCCCCGTAGGCCCGAGCCAGCGGGGTAATGTCTCCCCACACCTCCTCCACAACGTACAGCTCGTCCTCGACGGGGGTCTCCCACTGTTCGGGAAACCCCTCCATGATGGGGGCGTCCGGCTCAATGCTCTCGACCGTAAGGGGGCGGGTCTCCTCATGCCGCATCGACTGTAGCCCGATCAGCTCAAACCAGGGGTCGGCCGGTTCGGAGTACCGGTAGCTGTGGTTGGACGCGTGAATCAGAACGGCGGGGGTTCCCCTGTGGTGCTCGACGACGTGTTCGACGAAGTCCGCGTCTTCAACCCGCCCGAACGCGTGGTTGTGCACGACGACGTCGTAGTCCGCGGCCCAGTTCTCGTCCCGAAGTATGGCGAGCTTATGCTCGGGGTCTCCCTCCCCTTCGTGCACGACCGTCCAGTTGATGTCGACGTGGTTGAGGCGGGCGTCGAGTCCGCTGGGCACCAGTTCCTTCTGCCGCTCAAAGTCGTGCCAACCGCCCCCCGTAAGGTAGAGGGCATCGATCGACGATTCGTCCGCGTCAGGGGCACTCGCCCCCGCGTCCGGATCGCTCGTACAAGCCCCGAACAGAATCGTCGCGACGGCAACGAAGGTCACAGTGGCGAGGCGTGTATACGAGGTCGTCATGGGCGAGATGTAGTCTGAGTCGAGTCGGCAGGAGAGCGAGCAGCGAGCCCCTCGGAGAACGCCGCAGGACCCTGGACCAGGGAAGGAGGCGAACCGACGGGCGGCCCGTCGTTGGGCGTCTTGGTGGCTCCGCCGGTTCCGTCGTCCTCTCCCGGCAGGCGGAACGAGTCGTGCGGACGATCGCGGCGGAGGTGCGCCCTTCGTGTAGAGAAGCGCACGAGGCTCTGGTCTTTACCTCTACTCAAAGTACGCACCACATTGTAGACGATCAATTTCCCTGGAGCGCACGCAGGGTGATCGTATCTTAACTCCTTCCGCCTCTATTTGCCCCGCCTTCCATGGAATGAGGCCTCATCCATGCTCCCTCTCTTCCTCTCGCCACCTCATTCGTGGCAGAACGGACTCCTCGACCGCAAAAGAGCCGCCCTCGTTCGATTCCTATTTTAACATGTGATCGCCGTGGATGAAGCGATGCCTCAAGCGGGGTTCCGTTCTTCAACACGCCGTAGCAGATGTGGAGCAGTTTCCGCTTGTTGTGATCGGCCCCCTGATGCCCTCGAAGGATCTTTGGAGAGCTTCCAGCTACTGATGACTTTCGTGAAGCCGGGGACTCATTCCTCTTACCGCAAACGCGGCGGCGAGCCGGCCGGGCTCCTCCTCCGGCTGGCGATCAGGGACCTGGAGGACGAGTTGCCCTTTCTCGTTGAGTGAGTGGTCGATCCGTTCCCCGGTCCCGAGCAGCCGAACCGTTCCGCTGTCGGGCGTCTCGGGAGCGGCGGCCGTGAGGGTAAGCGGATTCTTCGGCCACCCCAGCGCAATGGCGTAGAGGGTCCGCCCGTCTTTTGATCGGGTGTAGCGGATGTCCTGAGCGGTCATTTTCTGGCCGGTTACCCCTCCAAACTGTCCTTCTTCGAGTCGGGTCGGTCCTTCGCCGAAGACCGTCCAGGGCCGCGTTGCGTACACGGATTCGCCATTTACATCAAGCCACTTCCCAAGGGCCAGCAGCACGTCTCGCTGATCGGAAGGGATCGTCCCATCGGCCTTCGGGGAGACGTTTAAAAGCAGGCACCCATTCTTTGAGACGATGTCCAGGAGGCTATGGAGCACGCGGGCCTTTGATTTAATCTCTAGCCCCTGCGTGTAGCACCAGCTTCCAGTGCTGACGGTGTCGTCGGTGAGAAACGGGCGGTCCGAAACGTCGGTGGCCTGTCCCTTTTCGAAGTCCTTAACCGACACCTCGAGAGGCAAGTCGTCTTGTTTGCGTGTGACGACCCCCTCCTTTTCCCAGCGCTCCGCCCAGTTTTGGTAGGCGGCCAGGAACTGCTGGCGGTAGGGCTCGGGGATCTCGTGGAGCCAGGAGTCAAACCAGATCAGGTCGGGGTGGTACAGGCTGGCGACCTCCGCCAGCTTCGCGAGCCACATGTCCAGAAACTGCTGACGGTCCATCGCCCCGTACATCCAGGCCCGCTTTTCGTCTTGCAAAACCGTTGGGGAGTTGCGCTTTGCCGTCGCGTAGTGGCCGGTCCACTCTCCATTTGTCCGGTGTAGGCTGTTGCGCGCGTGGTGGAATGTGGCCACAAAGCGCATCCCCCGGTCCCGAATGGCCCGCTCCAGCTCGCCGACGAGGTCCCGCTTCGGTCCCGTATCGGTTGCATTCCACGGAGTCACCTCCGAGGCCCAGAGCGAGTATCCGTCGTGGTGCTCGGCGACGGGCCCGGCGTAGCGAGCACCGGCCTTTTTGAAGAGGTCTGCCCAGCGTGCGGCATCGAATTGCGAGGCTGTAAACTGGGGAACGAACCGGGTGTACGGGTGGTCGACAGGCGTCCCATAGGTCTCGACGTGGTGCTCGTGGACCGGATGATCCGGGTCGTGCATGTGCCGAGGATACCACTCCGAGCCGAAGGCCGGGACCGAGTAAACGCCCCAGTGGAAATAGATGCCGAACTTCGCGTCGCGAAACCACGTTGGGGCCTCGTTCGCACGCTTCAATGAAGACCAGTTCGCGGCGTAGGGGCCCTGCCCAATTCCCTCGTGCATCCACGTCAGGCGCTGTTCAATGGCCGCCCGATACGGCTGAGGATCGAAGTCGTCGGGGTTTGGTCGGGAGAGGGGAGAGCCGAGAAACGAAGACAGGAGGACCGATGATGCGGCAGAGCGGAGAAAGTCGCGGCGATGGATTTGCGTCATGGCGGTGGTGATCGCAAGAATGAAGGGTCAAGAGGGAAAATTGCGCGACGAGCCATTTGCTCGCCCGGACGGCCCTCAATTGCGGTGTCTTCCCCGATTGGGCGGTCCCTGCGACCCGGCAGACGAGGGCAGCGGCAAGCTTCCATCAGTCAAACGAAAGACGGACGCGGTTCAAGATTGGCTTGGAGCTGTAGTCCGTCGCACGCTGGTAATTCGTTCGGTCCTCGGTCGTAAGCCGGAAGGCAGAGGCCCCATTGGCGGGTTCCTCAGTTCGAAACTCGAACCGAAATCCGTAGCCGGCCGGCAGTGAGGACAGATCGAGCGCCGCAGGCGTTTTCTTCACGATTCGCACGGAGCCGGGCCTCCGAGAGTACGTTTCCTCGACGAGGCTCCAAGGGGTCCACTGGTCAACCGCTCCGTCCTTGTCCGTGTCGACCCCAACTCGGGCCTCGACCCGACCGGTCCACGGCCCCGAACTAACGTAATCCTGTTCGGCACGCTGGACGAACAGATAAAATCTGTTCTCGGCAAAGCCAATCGTCGGGTCCGGATGAAACCCCTTTCCGATCTCGCCCCCCCACTCAAATTCCGTGCTGAGCGAGTTGCTGGTCCAGATCCCGACGCGCATCGGCCCGTCATGAGGATTGTAGTCGCAGAACATGTAATACTGGTCGCCGACCTGAATCAGGGTAAAATCGCCATAGGCGTTCTGCGGGCCCTTGTGTTTGTGGTAGAGGAGACTGTCGCCGGACGGGTGGTCGTAGGATCCGGACTCGGGGAGTGGGACCGTTCGTTCATCGATTGGTGGAGGATGCTCGTGGGGCCTGAAGCCGCGGATGCCGTCGGGGCTGCTGGTATGGCCGGCCAGCGGCGAGTCCCATTCGTATCGGGGAGCGTGGAGGGGACTCCAATCCTCGTAGAACAGGTGGAACGATCCGTCTTCGGCCCGAAGGATTCCGGCGTCGGATCCGTGAGAGGGGTCGGCGAACACCTCCCCAACGTCCCGATGGGTCGAGTCAGTAAGGTTCTCATCAATCACGAGATGAGGGTCCTGATCATTTGGCTCGTCGTAGTAGACGTAAAAGGTGCCGCCTGCGTACTCGGCGGTCGTGACCCAGTCCTTACCAATGACCTTCGGGTAATGCGTCCAGGTGTTCATGTCCGTGCTGTGCCAGGCTCCATAGACGCCTCCGCTCTCCTCAGCATTCAGGTACCAGTACTCGTTTTTCCCTGCAGGAAGAAAAACCGGCGCGTCCCCTCCGTCTTCCGGCTCGACGCCGGTGACAGGGGTCCAGTCGTTCCAGAGGGCCACCTGCTCGAAGACGATCCGCTTTGCCTTCCGCTTCCGTCCGTACCGCTTTAGGACGCTTCGAAAGCGGGCGGTGGACTCCGTCGGAATTGCGTGTCCCTCCGAGACGCGGAGGTGCTCCGTGTCGGCGGTCCAGGCGGTCCACTCTCGGGGCTGCTCGACGACCCAGGCCGGCGGCGCCTCGTCGACCGCGGTTTGGGAGTTGGGGGCAATGGAGGAGTCGACAGGCCCTCCGACCTGGGAGCAGGCGCCGAGGAAGAGGCTGAAGAGCAGAGGAAGCGAGAGGAAGCGCATGGGGCGGAATAGAGAGGAGTTTGGAGAAAGCACGTGGCATTCCAGGCTGGCTTGGTCGCAAACGGCTCGGAGGACGCCTCTGTCCGTGAGCAGATGAGCCACAAGCTTCAGACCCAAGAGGGGCTCGATCGATACGCCCGGTGCAGGGCCCTCGTCGATCCGGTGAACGGGCAGATCAAAGAAGCTGGTGGCTTCCGATGGTTCGGACTGCGGAGGTACGAGAAGGATCGACGGGAATGGGCCCTGGTCTGCCCCGGTCACAACCTGAAGACGGTCTCCGGGGCGATGCAGGCTGGGATGTGCTTCGGGGGGCTCGGATAGATCCAATCGGAAGGATCGAGAGTTCGATGCGGGTTCGAGACGGTCCCAGTGTCGATGGCCCAGAGCCTCCAAGTATTCGGAATCCTGATTGCACTCATGGCTTCAGAACCTGTTTGGCGAGATGTCTACGGCCACCCCGGGGAGTACTCGGTCACTCCGTTCCCAGCGCAGCCCGGAGACTACTTGGTCGCTACCGCTCCCAGCGCTGTGACTTCGTGGATCTCGCACAGAACGGGTTCTGCACTCGCCCGGTAGCTCACCATAGGCATGACTTCGCTACGCTCAGCCCCCGCTACAGGGCTCGCTTGGGCACCGTTCATGTGCGTCGCCTACTGTGTCTCGGCTTCGCATCCACTCGCAAAACAGGTTCTCCTCCCAATACGCAACGGGCTGCTAGCGCTTCCGGCACGACCTGGAGTGTGAACTCGGGACTATAGGTGCGATTGCTCATGGCAGTAAGTGGTTTGGCTCTGGTTTGCAGGAAAACGAAGCCTCCTGCCCCTCAACCTCGGGCAGTCAGCTCCCCGGTCCAACTTTTCGGGTGCACCTCGACTTTTTAACCTGCCTGACAGGCAGAGCGATCAGCAACATAATTGATGCAGCCCCGTTAATAGAACCGGAACGCTTGGTCTTCGATGCATCGCAACCCGTCTTATCTGATCAGACTCCTTTATGTCGCAGAATCACCCAACGGAAAGTGCGAACGAAACGAACGGCTGCCCGGTGATGCACAACGGTTCGAAAGAAGAGCGGTCGAGCACGCCCGCGACGAACCGGGAGTGGTGGCCCAGCAGCTTGGATATCGAGATCCTCGATCAAAACGCGCAGAACGTCGGTCCCTGGAACGGGGACTTCGACTACGCGGAGGCCTTTCAACAAATTGATTACGAGGCCCTGAAGGCCGACATCGAAGAGGTGATGACGACCTCGAAGGACTGGTGGCCGGCCGACTACGGGCACTACGGGCCGTTCTTCATTCGAATGTCGTGGCACGCCGCGGGGACATACCGCACGACGGA
>CAYRPX010000030.1:0-17621 GCA_964426195.1 uncultured Salinivenus sp. | reverse complement strand
CGGCTTCGCCCGAGGGCTTCGGCGCCCACGTCCCCTTTTTTCGGCCTGCGGCGTGCTGGTGGGCCCTCACGACCGAAGAATCGAGCATCACCCAGTCGAGGTCCGGTTCCCGAAGAGCCTCGAAGATCGCCTGCCAGCGGCCTTTCTTCGCCCAGCGGTTGAAGCGCTGGTACACCGTATCGTACTTGCCGAAGCGCTCAGGGAGGTCCGCCCAGGGAGCACCGGTACGCGCGATCCAGAGCACGGCGTTCAGAAAGCGACGGTTGTTGTCGGCATTGCGGCCCGGATCGCCTGGCTTTCCAGAAAGCAGCGGCTGGAGGCGATTGTATTGCTGGTCGGTCAGTTCATAGCGTCTGCGCATAAGAAAAACTTGGAAGGATGGTGTCGAACAGGGTGGAAGAGACCTGTAGACGCCGGACGCTAGGCAAAGATGCCTCTTCCTTGAATCTTCTGTTTGTCAGTACGACCTAGTCGGGAGCAGTCGAATTTAAATTTAAAACGAATACGAAATGAATGGAATATTGTCTCGGGCCTGTTTTGCTCTGATTCCTCACCATGCCGTGTGAGGACGTTCGCAGGTGCAGATTCTCCTTGCCTTCGTTCGTGCGGACCGGTATGCTAGTGAACAGCTCTGGAGCACATGCGACGCTCTTTCGCAAGCACCCCGACGTAGGGGGGCGCTGCTTCGCGTCGGGCCCCCTTCGTTGTTCTCGAGTTGCCCTTATTTCACTACACGACCGACACTGCCTTGAGCTTAACCGTAGTTGCGAACCGCGTCCCCATTCGACAGACTGACGAGGGGTGGGAAACATCGGTGGGGGGCCTCACCACGGCACTTCTTCCCGTCCTCAAGGAGCAGGGAGGGGTATGGGTAGGCATGGGAGAGGACCCCGATCTTCCCGAACGTCAGGAGTATCCGGCCGACGCCCCCGACTTCCTCGTGCGGCGAGTGCCGCTCAGCTCCCAGGAGCTCGACGGATATTACTACGGCATGGCCAATCAGATCCTCTGGCCGCTGTCGCACTATCTGATTCAGCACTTGAACCTGGAGGACAAGTTCGTCGAGACCTACCGCCGCGTCAATGAGCGCTTCGCCGAGGCCGTTCTGGAAGAGACGGAGAAGGGAGGGGAAGACGTCATTTGGATACAGGATTATCACCAGATGCTGTCTCCCAATCTCATCCGGCAGGAGCGACCGAAGGCCACGATTGGGCATTTCTGGCACATTCCGTGGCCCGCTATGGAAATCTTCCGGATCCTTCCGTGGTCGCGGGAGCTGCTCCGCGGCATGCTGGGCTGTGATCTCATTGGGTTTCACGTGGAGGAGTATGTCAATAATTTCCTCGAAAGCGCCGACGTCCTCCTCGACGCGGAAGTGCAGGACGACCGCATTCGTTATAACGGTCACGAGACGCGGGTCGAGGCGCATCCGATTGGGATCGACGTCAATCGATTTAAACGAATGTCTCGGGACGAATCTATCGAGACGGAAGCTCAGAAATTTCGGGAGCGCCTCGGCACCGATCACATTGTCATCGGCATCGACCGCCTCGACTACACGAAAGGCATCCGGTCGCGCATGCTGGCGTTCGAGTCGTTTTTGGAAGAAAACCCCGAGTACCACGGCAACGTGAGCTTCTTCCAAATCGCGACGCCGAGTCGTACGGAACTGGAATCATATCAGCAGATTCGGCGCGAAGTGGACGAGGTCGTTGGGCGCATCAACGGTCGGTTTGCACAGGAGAGCTGGGTGCCGGTCAACTACCGCTATCGCACGTACACGCAGTATGAGCTCTGCGCCTTCTATCGGGCGGCCGACGCCGCGCTCATTACGCCACTGCGAGACGGCATGAACGTCGTGACCCAGGAGTTCATCACGGCTTCGGAGAACGGGGTGCTCATTCTCTCCGAACTCACCGGCGCGGCCTATCTCTTGCCCGAGGCCGTGCAGGTCAATCCGTATGATCATGGCGGTGTGGCCGACGCCATCTGTACCGCTCTCGAAATGCCAACGGCAGAACGGGAAGAGCGACTCGACGGGCTCAAGCAGACCGTTGAGACGCTCGACGTTCACAACTGGGCGGGGAATTTTCTCGACTCGATCCACCGGGATTGAGGAGGAATCCGTGATGCGCAGGGCGTAAAGAGTGAGGCGTGGATCGTGGAAAAATACCTGTACGCATCACGGGTCAGCCTCATGCTGTTGCGGAGATTGGCCGAGCGAAAGGAGCCCTCTTACATGACTCTCTTACACGATGAACGTACGCAACTCGCCGCAGTCGCATGCCGCCCGTCGTTGAGAATCCACTTTTCTTTCTGGACTATGATGGCACCTTGGCCCCTATCGTCGACGATCCGAATGCGGCCGTTCCGCACCCGGACGCACCCGACGTGCTCCACCAGCTTGATGCACGCTATCCGCTCTGGATTGTGACGGGGCGAGACCTGCAGGCTCTCTCCTCGTTCCTTGATTGGCCCTACAACGCAATTGGGTTGCACGGGGCGCAGGAGGGCGTCGTGGGGAGGGAGACCAATACTCTCATGTCCGACGCCGCCGCAGAAGCCCTTCGTCGGCTTCGTCAGACCGTGCCCTCCATCGACGGGCTTCGGATTGAGGAGAAGGACCAGTCCTTTGCGGTGCACTACCGGGACGTCGCGGATGAAGACGAGACGCGGACTCAGCTGGGGCAATGGCTGGCCGATCTGCCGGAGGGGCTCGATGCCATCTGGGGCAAGAAGGTAGTGGAGCTCCGGCCCGAGGGGCTGACGAAAGGAACGGCGGTCCGTCGCATCGTGGAGGCGCACCCCGACCACATTCCCGTCTACCTGGGCGATGACGTCACGGACGAGGACGCATTTGCGGCTCTGCAGGACATGGATCGGGAAGCCGTCACCGTTAAGGTGGGAGACGGGGAGACGCAGGCCGACGCGCGGCTTGACGGGCCCGATGCCGTGATGGCGTACCTCCGCGGGTACCTCTGATACAAGCTTCCCCCAGATTACTGGGAGACGGTATCGGGGAACTCGGCGGGCAGATTCTCCACGAGCTTGTGCGATCCGATCAGGAGCAGCGCATCTTCGGAGGCGGCGGTCCGCCGGAAGGTGTCAACGGCATCGGCAAGTGGCCGAGGCTTGTGGACCGTCACGTCCTGCGCTCGAAGCCGCTCGGCGATTTCGTCGGGCGGGATCGCGCGGTCGGTATCGATGGGGATAGGCGTGACGTGGGCGTCGTGCTCGGCCAAGAGTTGGGCCGTCTCGTCGAGGCCCTTTCCCCGGACTGCGTTTAGGCACACGTGCAGCGTGCCACTCCGGTCGGCCCTCCCAGAGGCGACGGTGTCGAGGCTCGCGGCAATGGCGGGCGGGTTGTGCCCCACGTCGACCACGATGAGAGGCTCGTCCTGAAGCACGTCCAGGCGCCCGTGGAAACCGGTGTGGCGACGTATGTCCGAGAGTCCGTTGTGCACACTCGTCTCAAGGGCTTCCTCCGAGAGCACGAGTTCAGCGGCCCGTACAGCCAAGACAGCGTTGCGCTGCTGGTGGACGCCCGCGAGGGAGACGGAGAGATGATCGTAGCGACGAACGGGCGTTTCGAGGGTGATCACGCTGCCGGTGAGATCAGATTGATGGACGTGCCACGTCGCCACGTCGTCGGGCGCGTGGAGGGGAGCATTCCGTTCGGCAGCCAGGTCCGAGATGGCAGTCTGTGCCTCCTCCTGTGTCACGCCGCTGAGGAGGGGCGTCTGCGGCTTGATGATGCCCGCCTTTTCCCGGGCGATGGCGTCGAGGGTGTCGCCCAGCATGTCGGTATGATCGAGATCGACGTGAGTGATCACCGAGAGGGCCGGGTGAAGCACGTTCGTCGAGTCGAGTCGCCCGCCCAGGCCGACCTCAATCACGGCGAGGTCCACCGATTGCTCGGCGAAGTACCGGAAGGTGAGGGCGACGGTAAGCTCAAAGAAGCTGGGCTCGATTTCTTCGATGAGGGAGCGGTGCCGGTCGAGCGTCTCGGCAAGCCATTCCGGAGGGGCGGGCACGCCGTCGATTCGCATTCGCTGGGTGACGTGCGTGAGGTGGGGGGAGGTATGGAGGCCGGTCCGCAGGCCCGCTGTCGCGGCGATGGCTGCGGTCATGGCGGCCACCGATCCCTTGCCGTTCGTTCCGGCTACGTGTACGGCCCGAAGATTCTCGTGGGGATTGCCCATTGCGTCCACCAGCGTCTCCATGCGGTCCAGGCCCGGTTCGTGCGCGTCGTCGGCGACGTTGGCGTACTGCGGCAATTCCAGCAGAAGGTCAAGGGCGTCGTGTGACATGCGGGTGTTATGCGTTGAGGGGGCGAGTCATGAAGGAGGGGGCATGAAGGCCTCGGTTCGGAGGAGGTTGCTGATCGTCAAATGATTGAAGGGTTCGGGATCGAGTTTACGAGTCGTCGGAGACGGATTCGGGGGCGCCGAGAGTGATGCGACGCTTCGAGGGAGCAACGTGGGCGAAGGTGAGGCGGATCGTATCTGGAGGCAGTAGGCGCTCGACGCGGTCGGCCCATTCGATACAGATGATTCCGTCGCCGTGGACGTACTCTTCAAAGCCGAGCTCCACGAACTCGTCGGGGTTCTGCACGCGATAGGCGTCAAAATGATAGAGTGGACAATCGCCCTCGTCGTAAACGGAAAGGATGGTAAAGGTGGGGCTGCGCACCTTAGCCGGTGAGAGGTTGAGTCCCCGGGCGATTCCTTTCACAAAATGCGTTTTCCCCGATCCAAGGTCCCCGTAAAGCGCGAGCACGGCCCCGGAATTGAGTCCCGCTGCAATTCGGGCCCCCAGCTTCATCGTCTCCTTGACGGACACTGTAGTGCGCGGGAGAAGCTCCTGAATCGGGTTGGTTTCCGTCGTGGTCATGAAGGAAGCAGCGATGCGGAAGACGCAATGTGCGAAAGAAGCGTGATGCGTGAAAAGCGATCCGTGAGTCTCTTTACAGTACAGTTCATGCTTCGCTCCGAGAGGGGGTGGGTCCGACAGAATCACGCGTCGTTCCCTATCGATTAGGGCAGATGGGCTGCGGAAGCTGAAGGCGTTGTACGACGGCAACGCGGGTTCCGGAAATCCTACGTCTTCGGTCGAAGTGTGGCCACCGGGAGGATCATTTCTTGCATGGACGCCCCGCCGTGCTGTAGCGTGTCGCGGTAGAGGTTTTCGTAGTGGTGGAAGTTGGTAGGATAGACGAAGTAGTAGTCCTCCTTTGCGAGCAGGTAGTTGGTGTTCATGCCGTAGCTGGGGAGGGCAAAGGTCTCCGGCTCGCGCACGAGGATCGCGTCATCTTCGTCACATTTCAGGTTGCTTCCGTACTTGTAGCGCAGGGCCGTGGAGGTTTCGCGGTCCCCGATGACTTTGGTGGAGCGGAGGCTGCGGATCGCACCGTGGTCACTGGTGAGGACGACCGTGGCGTTCGTATCGGCGAGAGCCCGCAACATGTCGTAGAGCCACGAGTGCTCGAACCAGGTGCGCGTGAGGGCCCGGTAGGCCTCCTCGTCGGGCGCCAGTTCCTGCAGTACGTCCGACTCCGAACGGCTGTGGGCAAGGATGTCGATAAAGTTGACGACGATGGCGCTCAGATCGTGCTGCGTGAGGTTGGCGGCGTCCTGGGCGAGCTGCTGGCCATCCTCGGTCGTGATGAGCTTGTCGTACCGAACGCTCAGGTCGCCCCGGTGGTGTTGATCGAGATGGTGGTGGAGGAGGGCTTCTTCGTACTGATTGCGACTGTGCTCGCTCTCCTCGGTCGACCGCCAGGCCTTCGGGAAGCGGTCCACCAGATCAATCGGAAGGAGGCCGCTGAAGATGGCATTTCGGGCATACGGGGTAGCGGTGGGGAGGATGCTCATGTAGAAGTCCGTGTCGACGTGGTAGTGCGGACGAAGCAGCTCGGCGAATTCGAGCCACTGGTCGTACCGCAGGCAGTCGATCACGAAGAATACGACGGAATCGTCACCCGTCTCCGGGAGGACAAACTCGGGGATCACCTCATGGGAGAGGAGGGGACGTTGTTTGCCGGGAGGGGCGTCGACGCGGGCCATCCAGTCCGGATAGTGGTCCTCGATAAAGGCCCCAAACGACCGATTGGCCTCCTCGAACTGATCCTGAAAAATCTGCCGGGCGTTCTCGTCGTCCGTCAGCTCCAGATCGTACTGCACGAGCTTCCGGTAGAGGTCGACCCACTCGTTGGGGGAGAGGGAACCGCGAAGAGCCTGCGAGATCTCGTTGAAGGATTGCAGGTAACGTTGCGAGAGCGTTTCCTGCCGCAGCTTCGATTGCTCCAGCAGGCGCTTGCAGGTGAGGAGAATCTGGCTGGGATTGACGGGCTTAGTGAGGTAGTCGCTGATCTGATTCCCGAGAGCGGCCTCCATCAGGTCCTCCTCCTCGCTCTTCGTCACCAGTACCACCGGCACCTCAGGGCGCTCGCCCTTGATGGCGTCGAGGGTCTCCAGCCCCTCCATGCCTGGCATCTGCTCGTCGAGGAGGACCACGTCGAACGGCCGCTGTCGCACCATGTCCACCGCATCGGCGCCGTTCGCAACGGTGTGCACCTCGTAACCCTTCTCTTCCAGAAACAGGACGTGGGAACGGAGCAGATCGATCTCGTCGTCAACCCAGAGAATTTGGGGCTGGCTCATCGGCGAAGGGAGACAGGCGAAAGGGGCATAGTGAAGTTTCGAGGTCGTCGATCAGTCGAAGGAAGACCGACATCCAAAATCTCTATACCCGCTTCTCAACGGGGCGTTCAGGATGGGGTGGAAAAGATGGCGGCAATTCTTTTCGTCGGATTTCGTCGATCGGTCTGTATCCTGTCGCCAGAGGCGCGGACGGTTCTCCGAGTTTTCTTACGTTATGTTTTCGTCGTCACATGTGTCTATGTAACGGCCGACTCGCGGTATCTTTTCAGGATTGGATCCATCAAGTCGTTATGTCTCGACCGGAGAATTCATTTGACCAACTCGCAGGGGTCCCCGTTCACTATGATCGCTCTCCCGAGGCCGGATACGGAACCCGGGGCATTCCCTTCACCCCTCATTGCACCGAGTCGTTCGAGGAAACGTTGAACGACGCGTTCGAAGAGCTCTGGGAGGTTTGTCCGCTCGGAGAGGCGGAGGTCATTACGTCCGCCGGCGCCTACGTAGACAAGCCCGGAATGCACGGTAAAGGACGTGCCTTCGACATCGACGGCATCTTCTGGGCAAACAAAACCTTTATTACGAAGCAGTATCCGAGTGACCGGTCGTTCTATCTCGCCGTTGAGTCGGTGCTCCGGAAGCACTTTGGAACCGTGCTCAACTACCGATACGACGAGGCACATCAGGATCATTTTCACGTGGCCGATCGGGGCGAGCCCGGGTTCGTTCCCGACCACAAGTCGCAGGTCCTGTATCTACAGATGAGCCTGACGCACCTCTTCGACATTCCTGTGTCCATCGACGGAATTGTGGGGTCGGAGACCATCGGAGCTTCCAGAGAACTGCTTCGTCGGCGCGGACTGGATGATGGTGAGGTAGGGAGTGACGACGAGGTGCTCCGAACACTCGACCGGGTGTGGGTTACGCTTCTCGACGAGGCCGCCGAAACGGGCTTTCAACAGGCGGATGTTGGGCGAGAGAAGACCCCTCTAGAGTTGCTCGAAGACGTGTATTCCACGATTACCGAGGAACTGGGCGGGGACCCGAGTCGCAAAAGCATCGAATCTGCGGTCACCACATTTGCCCAGCACTCCGAAACCCAGGCCTGGCTCGACCAATTCCGGGACACGACCTGACAGTTCCTCATTGCCGTGAAATTTTCCTATTCATTGGTCCTTCTCCTCCTCGTCGGGCTCGGGTGCGAACCAAGAGCGCAGTCGGGCGAGGGGGCGCATGATACTGACACGACGACAGCGGACACGGCGAGGCAGGCGCCTCGGGTGCATCCGATCGTCGATGCGGGGGAAGGGCAATTATTTGGGGCCAGTCGAGACGGCCGCTGGCTGTCCGCCGATCGGACGTTAGAGTCCGTCGGCTCCACGCGCCGCTACCGTCTCTACCACCTTACCGATACGCTAGGCACGCGGAAGGGGACCGCTCCGACTCCCGCCGCGGAAACGTGTCGCAATCCAGAGGTTCGGATTCCTGCTCTTCCCGCCACTGTCCGCGATGTGATGGGGGTGGCGGGGGACTGGAATGCGATGCCCCGCAGTCCCACGTTGCAAGACACGACGCAGTCCGTTTATAAAGCTGCCGTGGCGGGGTATCTACGACGACGAGATTTAGAGATCGAGGAGACGGACGTGCGTCTCGATCAGGTCCTGCGCGTTGATCTCGAAGGCGACGGCCGGGAGGAGGTTCTAATCGTCTCCAACCGGCGTCGGGGCTCAGAGACCACGGCCTTGGCCAATGATTACGGCCTCGTTCTGCTGCGTAGGGTCGTCGACGGAGCGGTGCGTCAGCGTCCACTCGACGAGGAATACTATCTCGAAACGTGCGTCGCGGAGTGTGCGCCCTCATCCTTTTGGATTGCGGCCGTCCTCGATGCGAATGGCGACGGCACAATGGAGGTGGTGACGGGATTCCGCTACTTTGAGGGAGAAGGCAAGAGGATTTATTCCGTGGATCGAAATGGGGCTGAACCGGTGCTATCCTGGCGCTGCGGGGTATGACGATCCGGGAGAAATGTCCTGCTGTGGGTCGGGTCTGACGGGTCGACCCGACGTCCGGGAACGTTTCTCGGGAGGAACCATCCTCTCAATCCATTGACTTCTCACTTCCGCGTTGTCCAGATGTCGAACCAGTCCATTGGTCTTTCGGACGAGTTGCACGACTACCTTCTCGACGTGTCGCTCCGCGAGCCGGAGGTCATGCAGCGCCTCCGGGCAGAGACGGCCGATCATCCCCGGTCCAAGATGCAGATCGCCCCGGAGCAGGCTCAGTTCTTACAGTTTCTCGTCCGCCTGATTGGGGCGCGGCGGACCCTCGAAGTGGGGGTCTTTACCGGATACAGTTCGCTCGCCGTGGCGATGGAGTTACCCCCTACCGGGACTCTCGTGGCCTGCGACGTGAGTGAGGAGTACACGCAGGTAGCCCGCCGATACTGGGAGAAGGCGGGAGTGACCGATCGAGTCGATCTCCGAATTGCTCCCGCGGAGGAGACGCTGACGGCTCTCCTCGAGGATTCTCAAGAGGGCACCTTCGATTTTGCCTTCATCGACGCGGACAAGACGAACTACGACACCTACTACGAGCAGTCCCTCCAGCTGCTTCGACCAGGGGGGGTCATCGCGCTCGACAACATCTTTCGTGGTGGGCGCGTGGCCGACCCAGAGGTTGAGGACGAGAGTGTCCGGGCCATCCAACGCCTTAACGAAAAGCTCCACAATGACGAGCGAATCGACTTGTGCGTACTTCCGCTGGCCGACGGGGTGACCCTGGCGATGAAGCGGTGATCTGTGTGGGGGTGTATGGAAGTGGTAGAGAGCCACGTACATACGCCCATGCTACCAAACATACATGCCGAGTCAGTATTATTTTTGGCACGGCTTGAGGTCACTCTGAAATGTCGGGGAGGATCTCCACCAGCTGATCAGCGAGGCCGATTAGATTGAACGCGTGCATGTAGTGGAGGATGGCGGTTTTAAGGCGCCAAAGCACGAAAGCTTCCGCATCACGGTACGCGGAAACGTTCTCGTACAGTTGGGTCCGCGCCTCCGCCACGGCGGGCTCTGTCCAGACGTAACGGCTGCCTGTGTTCACGAGCCAGCGTTGCCGCTCCTCTGACAGGGTCTCGAAGGAGGAAGCGGATTCTTCCGAGTGGAGCCATTTTGTCCAGCGTTCGCTCTCGACCACGGCCGTCCGCAGCGTGTCGACCATGTTGGACTGGGCCCCGAGGCGGGCTTCTAGCGCCGCGAGGTCTCGAAGCGCCTCGGCCTCTACGGCCGACAGGCCGGGCCCAACGTTGGCTCCGCCCACCCCACTTATCGGATAAGCCGAGGGCGCCGCTACGTCGTCGGTGTAGTGGCCTTTCACGAGGGCTTCCAGCTCATCCGCCGCCACGGCAGTGAACTGCCGGGCCCGGGCCGCATCGAACTGATTGGAGTCGAGAGCGGTGCCAAGGTCTGCCACGACGAAGGAGGGATAGGGAAGGTCGTGGGCATCGAGGGGGGCACGGAGTCGCCGAAGGAAATAGCGGAGCCGGTCTGCACTTTGCAGTCCGCCGCGTGGCGCGTCGGAGCCCACCTCGTAGGCGACGGGCGGTCGGTCTTGCGCCCGACGGGCCTGTTCGGCGTGGCGAAGGAGGGAGATCGTCCGGTCAACGAGCGTCTCGATGGGAAACGGCTCGTCAGGGGCATCGGGCGGACCAGCCGCAGGATCAAGGTGCAGCAGGTCGTAACCGGCCTTTACGCACGCCTCGATGGAGCGCTTCGCCTCGGCCATCGCCGCGTCGGCGTCGAGGCGTTTGGCAGCAAGGGTGTCCTTGGCCCACGGTCCCCCGTGATCGAGTCCGAGAAAGACGGGCATATCGATGTCCAAGCGATTCGCCTCTTTCGTCACGAAGGATTGGAGGGCGTCGGGGGTCCAGCCGGTATAGCCGCCGTCGCGGTCTACCTGGTTCAAGGTGGCGGCGTAAAGAAGGGGAGTGCCGGCCTCTTGGGCTGCGAGGAGGGCCGCCCGGGTCACCGCCTTGGAGTTGGGGCATACGGCGAGCAGGGTGTGGCGAGTGTCGCTCCGATGGGAGGGGGTCAGTGAGCCGAGCAACAACTGCGTCAGCACCGCCACGGGGGACGTATGTTCAACCTGGGCGGCAGCCTTAAATTGGCGGGTCGAGGCGGAGAGGGAAGCCATAGAGGACAGCTGTCGGCAAGGAGATGAGGCGAAGAGCGTTGTTCCAATCTCTCCCTGCGCTCTGTGGCCAGAGGCCTTTCCTTTTCACATTTGTGAAGAAGAGCCCGGTTCCGAGGTCGAGCCGAGAGGTTGACCCGGGGACAGGTCTTCGGTTTGTACCGACAGGCACAGGCCTACCGGAACGCCCCGTGGATTCGTACAGTAGCACCGGTTGCGTTGCGCTCTTTCGTCACGACTCTCGTTGATCTCTCCCTTGTCCTTTTTGAACCCCGCCGCCCTGATTGCCTTGGCGGCCGTGACCATTCCGCTGTTTCTGCATCTGTTCAACCTGCGCCAGCCGCGCACCGTCGACTTTAGCTCGCTGGCCTTTGTGAAGGAGTTGAAGGAGTCAGCCGTCCAACGTGTGCGCATCAAGGAGTGGCTACTCCTGGCCCTCCGTATGTTGGCGATTGCCTGCCTCGTCCTTGCGTTCGCCCAACCTACTCTCACGAGCGATCTTGTTGGAATGGGGGGCTCTGTGCCCACCACGTACGCGCTGGTCGTAGACAATTCCCTGTCGATGACGGCGGACGGGGAGGGGGGGACGTACTTCGACCAGGCTGTTCGGAAGGCTGAGGGGGTGCTGGAGACGGTGAAAAACGACGACAAGGTGCTTGTCTGGCCCACGGCCCACGCCAGTCCAAGTCGACCTTCTCCCGTGTCGAACGTGGGCGTGGCCCGGCAGGCGCTCTCTGAGCTCGAGCCGCAGGCGGGAGCGAGCTCCCTCGCGCAGTCCATCGTAAAGGCGGCCGAAGCAGCTACCCAATCGGACGCATCGCGGACCGTCGTATCCGTAGTGAGCGATATGCAGGCCAGCACCCTCGGCGACTCGGTTGCCGCCAAGATGCCCGAGAGGGGGCACGTGCAGCTTCTGCCGGTGGAGACCCGGACGCAGTCCAACGTGGAGGTTTCGGACGTAACCGTCACCAGTCGCATCGCCGAGGTCGACCAGCCGGTGGAGTTGCAGGCAACCCTCGTCAATCATGGGACTGAGACGCTTGCCGACTACGTTGCCAGCGTGTACCTGGAAGGCGACCGAGTGGCGCAGGCTACGACGACCCTGAAGCCGGGCCTGGAGACGACAGTTTCCTTTACTGTTACGCCTCAGACGCGAGGCTGGCTGGACGGGGCCGTCGTCACGGAAGACGACGACTTCCCAGTCGATGACCGGCATCACTTTCCCATACACGTTCCCGAGGAACGGCGCGTGCTCCTGGTGCAGGGCGAAGGGCAACGCTCCAAATATCTGAATCTGGCCCTCTCGTCCGACATGATCGAGGACCAGATCGCCTTTCGGACCGCGGCAATCGATGAAAGTGAGTTGGCCTCCGCTGAGTTGGGGCGCTACGACGCGGTGCTCCTAGTGGGGCCGCGCTCTCTGTCGAGTGGGGAAGTCGACGCCCTGACTCGATACGTGAACCGGGGCGGCGGACTCCTGCTCTTTCCCAATGCCCAGGCTCGATCGGAGGACTACAATGCCCTGTTCGAAGCTCTCAATGCGGGATCGTTTCGGGGATTCGGTGGCTCGCTTTCGGCCGGGCGGAGCGTTGCTTCGTTCGAACGGGTCGACCTTGAGCATCCTCTTTTCGAAGGGGTCTTTCGTCCGGAGCGCCGTCGCGAGGATGCCTCGGTGGAGCAGCCGGACATCCACCACGTCATGAACTTTCGTCCCTCGGGTCGGGTGGGGCAGACCCTCATCGAGCTCTCCAACGGCTTTCCCTTTCTCCACGAGGTGCAGCACGGGAGTGGACGACTGCTTTTGATGGCCGTTGCTCCCACTCGTGCGTGGAGCGATCTTCCCGTCCGCGGCCTCTTTGTGCCCCTTCTCTACCGCTCTGTGTACTACCTCTCCGCCAGCACCTCTGTGGCCGGGGAGACGCTCGTGGTGGGAGCGCCGACTGAACTACGGGTGACGGGGGTTGCCCCCGATGCGTCGCTTCGCCTCCTCGGACCCGACGGCATCGAGGTGACGCCCGAGCAACGCACCCTCTTTGGGGCAACGCTTCTTCAAATCGGAGAATCCCTGACCACTCCCGGGCTCTACGACGTGCAGGCCGGGACCACTCAGGTGCAACGCATTGCCGTAAACATCAATCCGGCTGAATCAAACCTCCAGGCGGCCCCCTTCGATGAAGCGGCGGCGACCCTGGAAGCCGCGACGGGTAGTGTCGTGGAGACAGTGGCTGCTGCGGGAGAGGAGGAACTCACAGAGACCCTGCGCAACCGGCGGGCGGGCACCGAAATCTGGAACGTCTTTCTGCTCCTGGCGTTGATATCTCTGATGACAGAGATGTTGCTTGCCAGTCGGTGGACGCCCGAGACGGTCTCTTCTTGAGGGCGGCGTTGCGGGATCGTGTCTTCGACATTTGTCGTGTTCGTAGCACGTACGAGCAATTTTTGTCTCGGTGATGGCGTCTGGTATCGATCTTGTCCCGATTCTGCACCGGATGGCCCTGTCGGCCTTCGTCGGGGTAACGTCTGTTTCCATGCTCGTGGCGGCCATGGGACGTGTGCGCTTGCGTCGTCCGCTGCTCGTCTGGCAACGTCCGGGCTCGATCCTTCATCTGCTGTGGGGGCCCATCCTCTTCATGGGTCTCGTGGCGACAGGATTTGGTCACGCCTGGTTCTCGGGACGCTCGGTACCGGCCGCTGTAGTTGTTGGATATTTCGCCGGGGGAATCTTCTGGCTCGTTGCGACGTGGATGTACCGGACCATCGTCGTCACCGAGTATGGCCTCGTCCATGACCTGACCCGGATACACCGAGCCCTGGTCTGGAGCCAGATTGTAGACTACGTTGAAATCACGCGTCGAAGCCAGCCCTACTTCCTCTTCTTCTACCGGGGATCGGATGGAAAACACTGCCGGCTCGACCTGCCAGTGCCGCAGGGGCGGGCTGCCGCCCTGCGCGAGATCGTCGAGCGGAAGCTTAAGGTTCGCTTTGCAGTGACCGATGATGCAATTGGCGAGGAGAAGGTCCTCGATGGTCTGGACGATCGGATTGATCTGTCGTAACGCGGGGCTACCTCGTGTCGAGAGAGCGAGAAGATTGTTGGCTCGCTCCGACTTTCGTGCAACAACCCCCTGTCGGGACGGTTACAGCTTTGTGCAGTTTGGTTGAACTAATGGTCAGGCCAGTCTCGTTGCTTGGCATTGGCCATTACGCTCGTGCTCTCTCCTCAGAATAAGTATTTTTCTGTATTGTTTACGCCTGAAAAGAAGACTGAAGACGCAGAAACTGCCATCATCGTTGGAGTGATCACTCCTCAGGAGTCGCGCTGGGAGGTTCGTGATCACCTCGATGAGCTTGAGCACCTCGCCCGTACGGCGGGGGCGGACGTCACCGATCGGGTGACCCAATCGCTCAATAGTCCGGATCCAGCGACGTTCGTTGGCTCGGGGAAGGTGCAGGAAATTAAGCGCCTCGTCGAACAGCGAAATTC
Source organism: uncultured Salinivenus sp. (assembly GCA_964426195.1). Taxonomy (GTDB): domain Bacteria; phylum Bacteroidota; class Rhodothermia; order Rhodothermales; family Salinibacteraceae; genus Salinibacter. Next base: position 3,290 of record CAYRPX010000030.1, on the reverse strand, counting down.
CGACCTCGTCATTTTTGACGACGAGTTGGCCCCGGTGCAGGTACGCAATATCGAAAAGGAAATCGACTGCAAACTCCTCGACCGCTCCGGTCTCATTCTCGACATCTTTGCCAGTCGGGCACAGACTCGGGCGGCGAAGACGCAGGTGGAGCTCGCTCAGCTTGATTATCTCCGCTCTCGCCTCACCCGCCGCTGGACTCACCTCTCCCGTCAGAAGGGAGGCATTGGCACGAAGGGGCCGGGTGAGAAGCAGATTGAGACGGACCGCCGCCTCATCGACAAGCGCATGTCGAAGCTGCGGGACAAGCTGGACAAGATTGATCGGCAACGCACGACCCAGCGCAAGGGACGCAACGGCTACACCACCGTCTCACTCGTCGGCTACACGAACGCGGGCAAGTCTACTCTCCTCAACGCGCTAGCCGACGAGGATCTCTTCGCAGAGGATCGTCTCTTTGCGACGCTCGACGCCACGACCCGCACGGTCGAGATCGACTCGAACAAAGAAGTGCTGATGTCCGATACGGTCGGGTTTATTCGGAAGCTTCCCCACCGGCTCATCGAGAGCTTCAAAAGCACCCTCGACGAGGTGCGGGAGAGCGACGTGCTCATCCACGTGGTGGACGTGACGCACCCAAACTACGAAGAGCAGATGCAGGTCGTCTCCGAAACCTTGGACGATCTGGACGCTCGGGACAAACCAACCCTCGTGGTGTTCAACAAGATCGACGCGCTCGAGGATCGGACCCTGCTCCGCCGCCTCCGCCGCAATCACCCGGACGCCGTCTTTATTTCCGCCCTGCGCGGCATCGGGCTCGAAACGTTGAAGGAAGACCTGCTGGCTCTTATCGAACGGGACTACGTGGAGCGGTTGGCCTACATTCCGGTCTCCGAGCCGGAGGCCATTGCGCGGGTGCACCGTCTCGCCGATGTGATCGAGGAGGACTATGTGTACGCCGATAATGGAGCGGTGAATGGGGCCTTCAACGGAGATTCGGAGGAAGCTCAGGCTGTGGCCCGTATGCATTTCCGCGCCGCACCGCGCAACGATGCGCGACTCTGCGAAACCCTGGAGCCGTTCAGTGAACTACAGCCAGTGACAGAGGAGGACCCTGTTCCAGAAGCCTAATCGGTCGAGGCGAGATTTTTCTCGGTCGATCCGGGTCTGCGACTTTGGCATAATGCTCCTCCGGCACGGCCTTTGCAATATCTCGGCGTGGCTATCGTTATTGCTGTGACTCCCTTGCGCATCACCAGTTCAAGCCTACAGCGCCATGAAAGTACGCGAGGCCATCCATTCCCCCACGCCTGCTCTGCAGACCTCCGACTCGGTGGAGAAAGCCCTTGGTCTGCTTATGGAGCACCACGTGCGTCACCTTCCAGTGGTCGACGACGAGGGGCACCTCGCAGGAGTGATTTCCGAGGAGCGGCTCATGGACGCAGAAGGCCCAGAGTCGCGCATCGATTCTTTGCTCATCGGGCGGCCCGTGAGCGTGCCTCCGGAGGCCCACGTTTTCGACGCGGCCCGCACCATGGTTGAGCACGACCTCAGCACGGTGCCGGTAGCCAACAGCGACGGTCAGTACCTCGGCGTCCTCCGCCGGCATGACATCTTCGACCAGTTCGCCCAGATGCTTTCCACCCGGCAGAGTGGAGCCATCCTGGCCCTTGAGGTCGATTCCCGAGACTACGCCCTCGCCAAGCTCATCCACCTCATCGAACAGAACGAGGCGAAAGTGCTGGCCGTCGCGTCCGAGTTGCCTGAAACCTCGACCGAGGACATCCGGATTACGCTCAAGCTTAACGTGAAGGACACCACCCGTGTCCGACATGTGCTTGAACACCACGGATACCACGTGGTGGCGGCCTTCGGCGAGGAGGATGGCGAACTGGAAGATCTCGTCGAGGAGTTTGTGCGGTACCTCGAAGTGTAGAAGAGTGTGATTCCTGAAAGCACAGGGCCCCGGCACCGTTTTGTGATGGGAATGGGAATCGGGAAGAGTGTGATGAAGGGTAGGCCATGCTTCGTTTCCCGCACATGCTCAGGGTTCACATTCTCACGTATCACGATCTAGCGCGTCACGTCGTCCCTCCTCGCTTCAAATCACTCTCTGCATGAACGAATCATCCCCCACCGAAGAGCCCGATCCGGCCGCGGTACTGGAGTCTATGACACTGCTGGCCACGCTATCAACCGCCGCCTCGGTCCGCAAGTCGGTGGCTGAACGCCGGGCGGGCTACGATCCCTCGGCCCAAGAGCCAGCCGACCGGGCCGCCATCCGTCTCCGCAGTACGGGGCGTATGCTCATGGATCTGCTTATGCAGGTGGCGCTGAGTCGTGTGCCGCTGGCGCAGGGGGAGAACGGACAGCTGTCGCGGGCCGTGCGCCATTTCGACCTGCTCCTGAAGCTACGTCGCGCCGAGCGCCTCGTGCAGGCGATGCACCAGCACCTGCTCAGTCTCTATCCGGAGGTATCGGAGGCGCTGGTGGAAGAGGCACGCATCACCCGAGACGAGATCGCCCGGCTCTTGGAGACCGCGTTGTCCGATACCGAAGGACCCCGCCTATCGGACGTGTTGGAGCGGGGCTTCAGCTTCGTCGTGTGGGCCCGGCACGAAGTGTCGGTTGGGTCAGAAAAGGGAGAACGATAGTACAGAGGGATCGGCCGTATACTGTCGCAGGCGTCCTCATCCGTTGCGTGTGCTTCTCTAATTCAAGGCCCGTTCGAAGTGAGTCGACGCCCCGAACGATTGTGGGGGAGAACGAGGCAAAATTCCGTGTGCGGTTGTGCTAAAAGATCGGTTCTCATCCGAACCTTTGAGGGATCGTAGCGTTGTGCAAAAGGTGTTGGGTGGAGAAAAAATTGTTTCCACTTCCGGGTATGTCGCACAATTCTCCTCTGGCTGACTACGCCTCTCTATGAGCGAGTCTACGGACCTTCCTGATCGTGCCATTAGCGCCTATGCGGCGTCGAACATCCAGGTGCTCGAAGGCCTGGAGGCCGTGCGCAAGCGTCCGTCCATGTACATCGGTGACGTGGGTCTGCGCGGATTGCACCATCTCGTCTACGAGGTGCTCGATAACTCGATCGACGAGGCGATGGCCGGGCACTGCGACCACATCGAGGTCGAGCTTTACGAAGACGGGTCCGTATCCATCAAGGACAACGGCCGTGGCATTCCCGTCGACCGGCATCCGGTGGAGGATCGCTCTGCCCTGGAGGTCGTGATGACGGTGCTCCACGCCGGGGGCAAGTTCGACAAGGACAGCTACCAGGTGTCCGGCGGGC
>CAYRPX010000029.1:0-17915 GCA_964426195.1 uncultured Salinivenus sp. | reverse complement strand
GAACCGATGCGCCCACAGATAAGCGCCGCGACTACGCGGGGAGGGGCTCGGCCGGCACAGCGTCCTCCGACACCTCCGGCACGGGTCCGCCGTCTCCGGCGACATCCTCCGCCCAACGGGTTCGGACAGCCGCCCGCCACGCCCGCGTGAGCAGCTCGTAGTCGCGCACCTGCCACTCCTCGGAGACCCCCTCGACGCACTTGAATCCGTAGGCCACCGGCGAGAGACTGAACCGCGGAGCACTCGACAGGCTCAGCACGTCGGAGCGGCCCAGGCCGAGCCGAAACTCTCCGTGAAGCTGTCCCAGCACGCAGTGCCGTCCGCTGTCTAACGCCAGCGTGTCGGGATCAATGCGACGATGCCAACCCGGATCCATCTGATCGAGATAGGCAGCGCCCCGCGCCACCCGCTCCCGAACCTTCTCCTCCGTAATCTGCCGGGTGCGACGAGCTTGCCACCAGTTTCGAAGTCGCTCAAAGAGAACGTACATTGGACGAGATCGAGGTCGGACGACAAATCAATGGAATAGCCGTACCGAAAAGCGACCTCGGAGATCCTCCACTCGCGGTTCACGGTTCATGGAAATCCTCACCGCACTCTGATCTTCCCACACCATCTGGCCCGCCTGTGAGCGCAGATCGGGGACCGTCGACCCGTTCGAGGAGCGGCTCCGTGTTCGAAACTCTCATGGAGGCCGGAAGCATTTTCGGCCCGATTCGTCCAAGTAGGGAGTCTTGTCGCACTGCTTCGACCAACCGCCTTCTCCTATGTCCTACGAGGTCAACGATTTCGAAACTGACGTCATCGACACGAGTGCGGACGAGCCGGTGCTCGTCGACTTCTGGGCGCCGTGGTGCGGGCCCTGCCGACAGCTGAGCCCGGTACTAGAGTCGTTGGCGGAGGAGGCTGACAACTGGAGTCTCGTGAAGGTAAACGTGGACGAAAACGGCGCGGCCGCCCAGCAGTACGGCGTCCGCGGGATCCCGGCGGTCAAGCTGTTCGTGGACGGCGAGGTCGAGGCCGAGTTTACCGGGGTTAAGCCCAAGCCCCAGATTCAGAACTGGCTGGACGAGAACCTTCCAAGCGAGGAAAAGAGCCGTATCGAGCAGGTCAAAGAGGCGCTCCGCGAAGGAGACCACCAGGAGGCCGAGCGCCTCCTCTGGCCCGTGCTGGAGGACAATCCCGACCACGATGAGGCACAGATCCTGATGGCACGGGCCCTCGCATTCAAGGATCCCGACCGTGCCCAGGTGCTGGCCGACGAGGCGGAGGTGGCGGACCCGGATCTCCGCCGGACACGCGAGAGCGTGCGGACCGTCCTTCGCCTCCTGGAAGTGGGGGAGGACCCGTCCAAGCTCCCTGAGGACGGCGTGAAGGACACCTACGTCGCGGGCATCGAGGCGCTGCAGGAGCAGGACCTCGACACGGCCCTCCAGAACTTCATCGACGTGGTGCGCACCAACCGCGACTACGACGACGACGGAGCGCGCAAGGCCTGCATCGCCCTCTTTACACTACTCGGGGAGGAGCACCCCGTTACCCAAGAGCACCGCCGGAGCTTTGACATGGCGCTGTACTGAATTCGGAGTGGGGAATGGGAAGTCCGAAATTGAGACCGTGCCCGCTCTGTTCGTTTCCGCTCGTTGCCATTTGTCTACCCGATGTCCGATGACCCAGAGTTGCTTTCCGACGCGGCCAAGCATGTTCACACCGCCACAATTCCCGTTCGGTGGAGCGACATGGACGCAGCGGGGCACGTCAACAACAGCCGCTTCTTCAGTTACTTCGAGGAAGCGCGGGTCCAGTGGCTACACGACACGCTCGGACACTCGTCCTTTCAGGGAACCGGTCCCGTGCTTGCCCGTGCGCTGTGCAACTTTGAGCGGCCCGTCACCCATCCCGCCTCACTCACCGTGGAGGTGTACGCCGAGCCGCCCGGCGAGACGAGTGTGACGACACACTACCGCGTTTGCCATACCGACTCCGAAAAAACGGTGGCCCACGGAACCGCCGTGCTCGTGTGGATCGACGCAGAAACAGGCACCCCAGTGTCGGTACCCGACCTTTCCCTATAGGGCCGCCCCCTCACATCGAAAGTAGCTCGACCTCCTCAGGCGACCGGAGATGATGTACGGCCGTCGCTACGGCCTCCTGCACCGCCGGATCGTCGGCCCCGAGGCCCGCATAAAGGTAGCTTTCTTGAAACGGGCCCACAGCCCGCACCAGAATCTCGGCGCCGAAGTGCACCGCCGCGTCCCAGGTCTCCCGGTCGGTCCACAGAATCTCTTTCGCCTCGCCCAGTGCTTCGCAATAGGCCTCAATAAAGCACGACCGGAAGTCATCAATGGACTCCACAACGACGGCAGAGGAAGCGCGGTGCTTCTGCATCCACAGGTGGGCGCACCAGTGGGCCACGTCCTGCAACGGGCGTCCGTAGTGAGCCAGCTCCCAGTCGATGAGGCGCAGTTTGTCCCCCACCACGAGGACTGAGGGTGGCCAGAGGTCGCCCATCGTCAGGCAGCGGCCCGTCCCCAGGAGGTCTTTCCCGAGCGATTCGGCCCGCTTCTCAAGCGCCTCCGTGTCGTCTACACCTCCGGCCCGCAGCATGTCGGCCACGCCCCGGTACTGTACCGCCAAGCGCGTTTCCTGCATAGGCCGGTTGTCGAAGACCTCCGAAGAGATCTCATCCGCGTACGTAGTGGCGTGCAGGCGACCGATGAACGTCCCAAGTCGGCGTCCGAATGCCGGGGTCGCTTCTCGAATTTTGCCTGGGGTCTGCATCCGGAGCCAGTCGTTCAGCGACGGCACGTCGCCCACATCTTCCATGAGAAGGACCGGAATCTCCTCGTTTAGGTCCACGAGACGAGGAGCGCGCACTGTGGGCCGGGACACGCTCGCCAGCCGTCCGCCCGAGGCGAGCGCTTGCAAACATCGGGCCTCAATCACCAGCCGACTCGGATCGAGAGGCGTATCTGGATCCGCGGCGATGTAGGGCGGGGCGTACTTCACAATGAGGGACGAGTCTGCACCAGGCACACGCCAGACGATGTTCAAGTTGCCCCCCGACAGTCGCTGCGGCGTCCCCGTCGGCTCAAACTCGGGGCATCGCTCCTGAACGTAGGGGAGCACGTCGTCGTCAACCACGATACTCCGCTGGAATCGAGAAAATGCAGAACGCGAATCCAACTTGGGTGCGCGCCACGAAACACGCAATACTCGCTATCACGAGTCACGCATCACGTCTCACGCCTCAAAGCGGTAAATTGTATTCGGGAAGTCCACCGGTTGGGCCTCCCGCAAAAACGCCGTCACGATCCGCTCCTGCTCCTCCCGCACACGGTCGAGCGTCGAGGAGAGAGCTTCCTGCGCCGGCGGATCGCGGTCGGGCATCGAGTACTTGTGCCCCACCACGAGCCCTGCGCACGGGATCTCCAGCTCATTGGCAAGAATCACCTCAGGGGCAAGGGTCATCGAGTTCACCTGCGCCCCGAGCCGCGGCCACGCCCGATTCTCGGCCGCTGTTTTGGAACGGGGCCCCTGCACGTAGGCAAACGTCACTTCGTCGGCCACCGACGCCCGCACCTGGCCCGCCAAGTTCCGCACCTGCTCGGTGACCGCCGACGCGAACGGTCCCTCATCGAACACGAGGTGACCGTGCTCCTCCGACGGCTCAGTGAACATGGTGCATGCGGTTCCGTCCGGCAGCCGATTGTCGAGCATGAGGAGATCGTCTACCAACAGCGGGCGGTAGAGAGGCACCTCGGCGTCGAGCACCCCCACCGAGCTTGTCACCAGGAGCGCCCCGCAGTCCACCCTTCGGAGGGCCGCCGCCTGCGCGCGGTAGTTGATCTGGTTGGGCAACAGACGGTGCGGCAGGTCATGGCGGAAAAGGACGTACGCCGGTCGTTCCACCTCTTGAAGCCGATGCAGCGTCTGCGTCCCCCACGCCGTCTCAATCTCCTCCAGCACTAGGTCGAGCGCCCCGGGGAGAGAGTCTGAGAACGCGCTTCCGAGGATGACAGCAACACTCATGGGGATGAACGTTTGGAGGTGTGGAAGTGCGAATAGTCAAGAGACTAGACGTGGAACCGCAAGGGAGGAAGCAGGACAACGCCCGTCCATACCTAAAACTCATACCGTAGGCCGAACTGAAATTGTCGCGGGGGACCGGCATTCTTCTCAACGATGTCGGACCCCGGCGGCCCCACCTGAATCTGGTTGCTCTGGGTGGCATTGTTCGCGTAGCCGGTCAGGGTTTTCGTGTTGAGAACGTTGAAGACATCGGCCCGGGCCACTACGCGCCCGTCGGAGAACGGCCACGCGTACTGCGCACTCAGGTCGAATCGGGTGGACCACGGGAGGCGGTCGCCGTTTCGCGACGCACCGGGCCAGCGGTCGCTATTGCCCACGTAGGCGGCACCGTAGGAACGCCCGTCCCCGTTTAGGTCCCGAGTGCCGAACACCTCGGCGTCGGGCACCCGGTTGATCGGTTGTCCACTCTGGAGAAGGCTCGCCAGCGTCACCCGCAGCTCGTCGGTCGGATACACCGACCCAATGGCACTGATCACGTGCGTCCGGTCATTCACCGACGGTCCCCATTCATCCCCATACTGATTGGCCGTCTCGGCGCGGAAGTTGATGTCGTCGGTGTTGTTGCGAAGCCGCGAGAGCGTGTAACTGAGGCGGTAGGAGTACGGATCGTCGCCCCGGTCTTTCACGAGGTTGAGATTGGCCGCCCAGTAGCGCGCCTCCCCCTCCGTCTCCGTCATCACGATGCTGCGCGCCACGCCGGGCTTGTACATCGGATTCCCCTCGTCGTCAACCCGAATATTGCCGCTGGGGTCGCGCTGGAAGATATCGACGGGGCGTGTGGTATCGGCTGCGAACTGGGAGCGCGCAAGGGTCTCCGCACGGTTCACGGCCAGTTCCCGGGCGGAAATGTCATAGGGTGTCGGTGCGTTCAGGTCGCGCAGCCGGAAGAGATCGTACGAGCGGGTGTGGATGAAATCCACATACGCCAGCAGATCGGCGCCGAATTGCCGCTGCACCCCCAGGGAGAACTGGTGTGTCTGCGGATTCTCATAGCCGTTGGGATTCAGAATACGGCGCTCATTGCTGAACGAGGCCTCAATTTGATCGCGACTCAACTCCGATGCCGTGGGCCCGTCCAGGTAAGAGACGTTCTGGGGATTGGCGGTCCGATTGCCGCTGAACGTGACCCGATCGACATCCGTGTCGGTCGGGAGAATGCGCTGATCGATAAGGGTGCGGATCTGGTCCTTGTACGCCGGACTGCTGACATTCTGCTGGAGCGCGTCGCTGTAGACGGAGTACACGATTTTGTCGTAGAAGATGCCGTACCCGCCGCGCAGGGCAGTGCGCTCGTCGAGGGCGTAGTTGAGGCTGAGACGTGGGGCCAGGTTGTCCCAATCCGCCTCGTCGGGTCCTCCACCGCCCTCCGAGAGACTATCGTAGTCCCACCGCAGTCCCGCAGTCACCGTTAAGCCGGAGACCGGCGCAAACTGATCCTCCACGTAGAGCCCAATCAGGTCCTGGCGCGTACCGAAGGTCGCCGGTCGCAACTCCACGCCGTAGTTGACCACGTTGACGTCACCGGATAGGAGAGTCCCCAGCCCAAGAGGCGTTAGATTCGGTTCTACGTCCGCGTCCTGAAAGGCTGCGAGCTGCGCCGAATTCAGACGCACGGTATAGTTGCCATTCGGATTGCCGCCGCCCGCCAGGCTGTGGTTGGAAAGCAGAACGTCGGTCCCGGCCTTCAGCGTGTGGCTGCCAAGCTGATAGGTCAGCTTTTGCTGGAGCTGGATCGTGTTCTCCACGCTGTCAAACTGATAGCCGGGATTGCCAAGGACGGCGATGGGCGTCCCGTCCGGACGCTGGACTCGCACCTGCGGACTGTGGGGATTGGCGGGATCGGCGTAGTCCCAGTTGAACCAACTGTATTGCACGTTGCTCTCGGAGACGAGCCGGTCCCCGGCATAGGTGGTCTGAAGCGCCGCGTGCATCCCGTCACGCCGCTGCGTGTTGGCCGCACTGGCAAACGTGACGCCGCCGTTGAGCCCCCCGCCCTGCCGGTCGAGGCGGACTCGGTTCGCATTGAGTCGTGCCGTGGTGCGCCACCGGTCATTCCAGTGATGGTCGACGCGCCCCGAGAAGTACGTAAACTGATTCTGGCCCTCAATCGTCTGTTGGACCCCGGGAGCGTCCAGCAGGTTGTCCTTCCAATCGGTCGTGTGCTCCAGATTGACGAAGAAGAACGTCTGATCCTTCACGAGGGGACCGCCGAGCGAAACGCCCCCCTGGTGCCGCTGAAAACCGCTTTTCACCGCGTTGCCCGAAAGGTCACGCTGAGCAAGCGTCTGGCCATCCTCGTTCGTGAACTGCCCATCGAGCGGCTGTCCCGGACGGGTCAGGTACACGGCTTCGCCCTCGAACTCATTGCTTCCGGACTTGGTCGTCACGTTGAAGATGCCGTTGCCGGTGCGTCCATATTCGGCGGAGTACGTGCTGGTAAGCACAGTCACGTCCTTCACCGCCCCCGTGGGCACCTCAAACTGCGGTCCGCCCAGGAACTGCTCGTTGTTGTCCATTCCGTCGAGAAGGTAGTTCGTGTAGAGGCCGTTGGCACCGTTGATGCTCACGTTGGGTGCCTCCGGAAAGAAGCCAGTCGACGGGGTGACGTTGGGTAGGCGGTAAAGACTCTGCGTGAAGTTGCGCCCCTCCACGGGCAGGTCCTCGAGGGTGGCGGCCGAGATGCTGGACGACACCTCTGCGTTCACGCGATTCACCTCGGCGACGCCCCGACGGCCCTCCACGACAACCTCGTCGAGCTCGAACTCGGCGACGGGCCGGAGAAACAGGGTCACACTCCGGGTCGCGTTGGCACGCAGCCCGATGTCGGAGAGGCGTGTCGCGTAGTACTGATCGGTTTCTTCGACGAAAACCGCGTAGGTGCCCGCCGTGGAAAGTCCTGCCCACTGAGCCGTCCCCTGATCACTGGTCCGGCGCGAGGACTCGAACCCGATTTCGTCGTTAACAACATGCACGGTTACGTTTGGCACCGGCGCCTTTGCCTCCACGTTAAAGACGTGGACTTCGAGGGCCGCCTGGGCATGCGCCGTAGGGGCCCCCACGAGACCGAACCCCACCAATGCCACTGCGGCGAGCACATCACGGGGGCACATCCGAAAGAACGAAGCGGAAAATGGTACAGACATGACAACGCAACTGATACGCTGAGAAAGACGACCGACGGGGAGGGACGATACACTTCCCCAGGCCTGCTCGTCGACGTGAACGGACCCGCAGAACCACCCCGAACTGCACGGTCCGGGCCCTCGTCGCGTAGCACCAGACGTTGCTTCCTGGAGAAGCAAGGAGACAGGACGACCCCAGATACGAAGGACCTCGTCCACAAAGGGGCCTTCCGATGTGCGTAGAACAGCCGCAAAGTCATAGAGACGCAGCATCCCCACCTCGATTCGCCTCCACTATGCCCCGGAAGGAGCGGGACCTTTCACTCCTCGTCCGGACGAGGAGGCCGCTACGCGCGACTGCTCCTACGAACGGACGGCGGCGCCCGAGAGCGACGCTTGAAGACTGAACGCGTCGAGGACGCCCGTTCGGAGCGGGCTGGGCGATCGGCGTCTCCCAGCACCTGACGGAGACGGGCAAGGAGGGGCTCGGAGAGCGACGGAGAACGGTTCAAGAGGGCAAGGAGCGCCTCGTGCCCGTTCACGTCGTCGCGGGGCATTAGGACGACGGGCGCCGTTCCCGCCTCGTTCGTGAGATGACGATGGAGGGCCGAAAACAGAACCGGCGACTTCCAGGGGAGCGCTGCAAAGGCCTTCTGTTCGAACTGTGCGCGGGTCAGTCCAATCAGGTACGTTCCTTCCTCGTCGGAGGTCGGGCCTAAGACCGGAGCCCCCTCTTCTAGCTGAGCGACGACCGCAGACCAATCGACTTCGTGCAGGGTCGGGCAGTCGCTCCCCACCGCAATGATGCGGTCATACCCCTCCGCAAACGCGTCAGCAAAGGCGTTGGCGAGTCGCGCCCCGAACGTGCTCCCCCGTTGGTGAGCCCCGTTCACCTCGAAGACGGGAAGCCCGTTGTCGGTCGCGGCCCGGCGCGTGTGCTCGTACAAAGCCTCGGCAACCCGTCGATTTTTGGCATAGTCCCGCCGCACGAACCACTTGTTCTGCCACTCCCGCGCCGGGTGGTGACTAAAGAGCAGAATGGCGGTCTCGGAAGCAGCAGCTTCGATGACAGTCGGAGGCTGGCAGAAGATCTTTTACAGTGATCGGCCGAGAAGCGCCGGTGTTCGGTGGGCGATTTTTGGACAATTTGCTTTTTGAAGCGCTGTTGGCATCCAACGCCGCCGCCAGAGACCGTTCGGACCGATCATGCTCTCGACAACGCTGGACGCAGATTGCCAATTCACTCCACACACGTCGTTCAAACGACGGCACACCATGGTCGTGTTCTCCCGTTCCACTTTGTTACGCTCCCGAATGTGAGCCTCCCGTGAACGCTCTGTGTAGATGGGCGTCTCTCGTCAGTCCTCCTCCGGAAAAGATTGGGCAGAGACCACTGGTCCCGGAGCCCGCCGAAGCACCCCTTCGGCCACGCTTCCGAGCATCGTCCGCTTCACGCCCGAAAGCCCCCGCGTCGCCATCGCCACGAGGTCGCTGGGAGCAGAAGCCACCTTAAGAATGGTCGACACTGGCTCACCGCTCTCCACCACGTATGAGAGCTCCTGATCTATCGACACGGAGTCCCCCCAATCTTCGAGCACACTCTGTACCTGGGTCTCAATGTCCTCCGGGGAGAGTCCCGAAAACTCGAGTTCGTAGACGGTGGGAATCGAGGGTACTTCAACTACGTGGACGAGCGTCATCGGCGCGTCGTACACCGACGCGAGTCGGGAGGCGTACTGGAGAGCCGCCTGCGAGGGCTCGGAAAAGTCGATGGGCGCCACGACCTGTTCCACAATGGCGGTGTCCGGCACCTCCCCATCTTCCTCCGCGACCCGCGTCGTAAACACCGGACACGGGGCCGTTCGCAAAACCTCTTCCGCCACACTACCGAAGAGCGCACGCCGCACCCCGCGCCGGCCCTGGGTGCCCATCAAGATAAGATCCACGTCGTGCGCGTCGGCGTACTCCACGAGGGTCGGCGCCGCCGCTGCACTGCGCTCGACGACGCAGGAGATCCGGTCATCATCGGGCCCGAGCACGTACGACTTCATCGCGTCCCGACAGCGCTCCCGATACTGTCTCTGAAGCCGCTCTTCCCCGGCTTGGGGCGAGGGATCTCCTCCGACAAAGGGGCCCATCGCAACCTCCTGCACGTGCATAAAATGGAGAGTGGCTCCGGTCTGCTTCACAAGGTCGATCCCGTATCCGAGGGCTCGATCCGAGGAGGGCGAAAAGTCACAAGCAAAAAGAATGTGTTCAATCATCGGCGAGGAGAACCGTCAGAAGTTATTGTGGAGACGACCGGCGCCCCCCTGCCCGCTTGAATTTTCCGGCCCATCGAACGAGGGGGGCAGTAGATCGAGGGTCAGCAGAAAGAGGGATCTAAAGGGTACAAATCCTCTGCTCAATTTCCCAATCGCTAACATGAAGCCCATCGTTACGCTCACGCTGAACCCAGCCATTAGCGGGAGCCCCTGAATCGACCAGGTGGTGTCCGACGAAGGGAGCCCGCCAGACCAGAAGAGATGTGTTTTCGCGGGCCACGTGGAAGGCAGCATAGCAGATCTTATACCAAATGCGAAGCTTCCTTTCGTCGATTTCTGAAGTCCGGACAAAGAAGGGACTATAGCGTCTCTATCAGGTCTTTTGGGCCGAGAGTCTCCGAAAACCACGGTCGTCCCGCCGAAAGAAAGGGTTCCTGTTGCCGATGAGCTCTACCGAAAGGCGTCCCTCCGCCGAAAAAGCCCCCGGTTCCCAGGGGCCGGAACTTTGCTTCGTACCAGAGGGGGCAGCCAAAAATCTTAATACGCTTTCTACCCCACGTACGGATTTCCCCCACACCCAGAGGTAGCGATCATCCCACTGCCCAGTCCGAATTTTCCCTGGGTCAAGGTAGGGGACGAGCCGATGGATAGTCTGAGTCCCAGGGTGCTAGTTATGAGTGGACGAGATGCCCTGAAGGGATTCCGCTCGGTTTTGCTTTGTCCATAACACCTACTTTCCCCTATGATTCGCTCTTTTGCACTGACGTTCACGGCCCTTCTCGCCGGCACATTCCTGGTGGCCTGGTCTCTCCAGGCCCCCACTTCCTACACGTTCCGCTCCACGCCGAACGAGATGCACGTTGAGGGAGGCTCTACAGTCCACGACTGGAGCTGCCCAATCGAAAGCCTCGACGGAAAGCTACAACTGGATACAGCTCGCACGGATCAGGCCCCAGTCGGCTCGCCCTCAGAGGTGCAGGTGACGGTGCCGGTGGATGCCATTCAGTGCGACAAGGACACCATGAACGAGAAGCTCCGGGAGGCCCTCCAAATGAACTCCTATCCGGAGGTCTACTTCTCGCTGAAGGACGCTCAGGTCTCGCCCCTGCCGGATTCCGGCGCCGCGTGGTTCTCGGTGGACGCAACCGGGGAACTTATCCTCGCCGGCGAGCGGCGTGAAATCGATCTCCCCGTCCAGGGAAAACGCCTCGACAACGGCAATCTCCGTTTCGTGGGGAGCCACACTATTTTGCTCAGTGACTACGACATCGAACGGCCCAGTGCCATGTTCGGCACCATCAAGACCAGCAAGAAGGTGACGGTCCATTTTGACGTGACGGCCACACCGGACACGAATTAAACCCGTTCGACCATTTTTGCCCTACATGATCTCCTGGTTTTCATGGCTCTACGCTGTGGTCCAATCTTACGGACGGAAGATGTTGCTCCTCGGGCTGCTCGGCTTCGTGCTTCTGAGCGTTCCAGAGATCACGAATGCCCAGCTTCGTCTGACGCCGCACTCCAACAGCCGATTTTGGATCCAGGGAGACGCCACGGTTCGCAAATTCACGTGCGTCATCGACCGGATCGAGGGGACCGCCCGGCTGCCCGCCACCTCGGACTCGATTCCGACCGAAACGGACGACGAGGACACCAAAGTGGTGGTCCGTGTGCCCGTCGAGGCCGTCGATTGCGGCAACTCGCGCATGACGCGCGATCTTCAGGAAACGCTCAAAATGGACGAACACCCCGAAATCCGATTCGAACTCGTTCACGCCACCATGGGAGGCCACACGGACACCTCCGCTCAATGGCAACGTGTGGACGCCTTGGGGCCGCTCACCGTGGCGGGCACGAAGCGACTCACCCGACTTCAGGCCGCCGCCTACGCCTTCGACGAGGAGCACTTTCGACTCCGGGGCTGTCTCCCCATTCGCATGACCTACTTCAACATCGATCCGCCCACCAAGGCCTTCGGGCTCATCAAGGTCAAAAATCGGGTGGAGGTGCAGTTCGATCTCCTTACCCGTCCGGCCTCGTCCGAGACGTCCACGGCCCTCGACACGCTCTCTCTCACCGACCCTCCTTCCTGCAATGAATAGCAACGTACGGACATTTGACCCACGCCTGTCTCACAAACTGTCCTCCCTTAACACTATGAAGACCATGATGCGCTCTTTCCTTTTCGCCCTGCTTATCGGATTGGTTCCGCTCACCGCGTTCGGACAATTTACCGATCTTACGTACATGCGCCCATCCGGCCAGTCGGGAATTAATGTCTTTGAAGCCCCAATGGACGCCGACGCCGAGTATGACGGTCGCACGGTTAAGTGGGGAGCCGCCTTTACCCAACAGTACCAGAATCTCAGCCATAGTAGCGACGGAGCCGACCTTACCGAAATTGGAGGCGGCTTCAATCTCGCCACTGCGAACCTCGATCTCGACGCGATCCTGGCCGAGGGGATTGGGTTGCACGTGCGCACCTACCTTTCCTCAAGGCACCATCCTGAGGCTTGGGTGAAGGGCGGATACCTCCAAGTCAACCAGTTGCCGATGTTCGATAGCGAAGGACTCAACCAGTTGATGGAGGTCGTCTCCATCCGCGCCGGCCACTTCGAAGTGAACTACGGCGACGCACACTTCCGCCGCACTGACAACGCGGACGCCATCCACAACCCCTTCGTTGGCAACAACGTGCTCGACGCCTTCAATACGGAGATTGGGGGAGAAGTGTACGTCCGCTCCAACGGCTTCCTCGCAATGGGAGCCCTTACGGGCGGCGAAATCGGCGGCGGCGTAACGAACCCCGACGAACGCTCGCCCTCCCTCTACGGGAAGCTGGGAATCGATCGTCAGGTGAATGAGACCATACGATTGCGCCTGACGGGCTCGGCGTACTACACCAGCTCGTCGGCGGCCAACCACCTGCATTCCGGCGACCGGGCTGGCTCTCGGTACTACAACGTCATGGGGAGCGGCGACTGGTCCGGACGCATCCGTAGCGGATTCGGCGACGAGGTTTCCGCCTTCGTATTGAATCCGTTCGTACGAATTGGTGGGCTCGAGCTGTTCGGGACCATCGAGACGGTAAGCGGAAGCGGCGCCGGCTTGGATGATGGGAGCATCACCCAGTACGCTGGGGAAGCCATCTATCGATTCGCCGACGAGGACCTGTTCGTTGGGCTCCGCTACAACACGATGGACGGCGAGCTGGACCACAGCGGCTACGGAGAACCCCCAAACTGGACCGACGGCAATACCGTGGATCGAGTACAGGTAGCCGCCGGCTGGTTCATGACCGAAAACATCCTCGTGAAGACCGAATACGTGACGCAATCTTACGACGGATTTCCGTCCGACACCGCCCGGAACGGAGGCGAATTTGACGGGATCATGCTAGAAGGCATCATCTCCTTCTAGTCTCGGCGGCGCCATTTCGATTCCTCCGATGCCCCGGCCCCTCCAGCCGGGGCATTTTTTTTCGCCTGCCAGAGTCCTCGACCGCCTATTGCTTGTTGCCGGAGGCGGAGTTCCCGAAGCCCCGAACGAGGGAAAGAGGGCCCGCAACGCGTCGCAGCACTCGGTCCGCGACGGGGCCCCGAGAGGACTGGGTGGAGGCAAGGGTCCCGTGAGCCACAGTGACCAACACGTCGACGCGGTGCTCGTTCACGAATCGAGCAATCTGATCGGCGGGATCACCGTACTCGACGTATGAAGTGACGGAAACGTCCATTGGCGGAAATGCCTTGAGAAAGGTGTCGAGCCGATGGCGAGCGCGACGTTCCGGAAACGGTGTGGCCCCGAGGGAAAGCCGATCGACGGGCGTGAGAGCTACGTACGGAATGGCTTCGATCACGTGGAGAAGATCAACCGAGGCGTCGTACGTCTCAGCAAGTGCCACGGCGTAGCCGAAAACCGTCTGTACCGATTCCGAGAAATCCGTCGGAACCAGGATTCGCTGAATCGAAGGTAGATCTGTGTTCTTCCCAACCACGAATACGGCGCTGTCGAGACGCTCAACGAGAGATTGGATCTTCTGTGAGGCGAGCGGAGGCGTCGGTTCGCAGTTGGAGGGGGAGTTAACGACGACGAGGTCTACGCTCTCGTCGCGGACGTACCGCTGGAGCACCTCAATAGGATCGTCCACCTCGTCGTGGGAAGGAGCAATGCGGACATCGAGCGACGCACAGGGGGCCAATTCGTTGACGGCATCTTCGAGGGACGATTGGAAGGCCCCCTCGGGAGGGGCCACGTGCAGCGTCGCGTCCAGCGAACAGGCAACGTCAACGGCCCGCTGCAGGGCGGCCGAAGAAGGGCTCCGTGACCTCAAACATAAAAGATGGTCTACCTGGACCATAATGCGTCCTTTTAGCAATCCGACAAAGGGAGGCATGACATTGGGAGGTCCTGTTTCCGGGCCCGTGTCGACCTCGAACAAGTCCCGGGAATGGTTTCGGAAGCCACATTCCGAACAGACCCGGCGCGAACGGTCACGATCATGTACTTGCCCCCCTTCAGGCCAAATGCGTAAAAATGCCTCCTCGGAAGAATCTCTGTTCTAAGAAACGACATCGAGGAGCCACTTCGAACCGGTAATCGACCGATTCGACTGTAGGACGAGTCGCGGTGGCTCTGTAGGGAGGGCTCCCACGACCCCGGGTCTCGTTCTTCGCTCGCCATTTTCTGCCCTACGGAGGCTCGACTTCGCGCCCGTGCGCCGAACCATGACAGCGAAACGCAGAAGAAGAACGTTCCCAGAAGACGACCGTGCGAACGGGAAAGAGTCCCACACGCTCCTACTCGTTTCCCCCACGTGGACGAGGGCGATCCACGTGTACAGATTCCTCCGATTTTTCAGGACGTTGGGAACATCCATTCGCCATTCCGACATTCCTCCTCAGGTCCACAATGGACACACTAGAGCCCGATGACATCGTCACTCTCGATCCGGAGCAGCCGTTTTGGGAACGGTTCTACATGGTCTCACCGCTGGTCGTGATCGGGACGTCCAACGAGGACGATACCTACAACCTGGCCCCGAAACACATGGCCGCGCCCATGGGCTGGGCCAACTACTTTGGGTTCGTCTGTACGCCACGTCACAAGACATACCGCAACGCCGTCCGGTCCGGGGTCTACACGGTCAGCTACCCGAAGCCGTCCCAGGTTGTACTAGCCAGCCTTGCGGCCTCCCCCCGCACCGGAAATCCCGAGGGTCCCCGCCGGAAGCCCGCCCTCGACCAGCTGCCCACAATCGAGGCCCAGGAGGTAGATGGAATCTTTCTGGAGGACGCCTACCTCTACCTGGAATGCAAGCTCGACCGCCACGTCGACGACCTCGGTGAAAATAGCTTGCTTATCGGCGCGGTAAAGGCTGTCCACGTGCAGAAAGAGGCCCTCCGCGTTTCCGAGCAGGAAGACGATCAGGCAATTCGCGACAATCCCCTCCTCGCCTACCTCCCCCCCGACCGATACGCCACCATCGACGAGACGAATGCCTTCCCCTTCCCCGCCGGATTCCAAAAGTAGATCCGATGGGGAGCTGCAAAGAATCCCTGTGTACCGATACGGATGAATCATCCATGGAGGCCCCTGCTCAGACCAAGTTGGCCCACTCCGTCCGTGCCTATCTGGAACGCCACCAGGACCAGATGCTGGCCGTGCTGGAGGCACTCGTTCGGGCAGAGTCGCCGACCAACGTTCCCGAGGCACAAGCCGAGATTCAAGAGAAGCTGTCTCGCCTGCTGCGCACTCTGGACTACCGTGTGACTCACATTCCGAGTCCCCAGACCGGCGGACACCTCTACGCTCGACCGCAAGCGCGGCCGCGAGGCCGCCCCGTCCAGCTCCTCGTTGGCCACTGCGATACGGTCTGGCCCCCCGGCACCATTCAAGACATGCCCTTCGAGGTGGAGGACAACATTGTCCGGGGACCCGGGGTGTTTGATATGAAGGGAGGCTTGGTGCAGATGATCTTCGCCCTCGCGGCCCTACGAGGGGTCGGGGTTTCCCCGGAGGTCGTCCCGATCATTTTCATCAACTCAGACGAGGAGCAGGGAAGCCCGACCTCGCGGCGCCACCTTCAGCGGCTTGCCCGATGCGCGGAGTGGGCGTTTGTGCTAGAACCAGCCCTCGGCCTCACCGGAAAGCTCAAAACGTCCCGGAAAGGAGGCGGACGGTTCATCATCCAGATTCAAGGCAAAACCGCCCACGCCGGACTCGACCCCGAGGGCGGATCGAGCGCCATCCTGGAGCTCTCCCACGTGGTGCAGCAGCTCCACGAACTGAACGACCCTGAGGCCGGGATCTCGGTCAACGTCGGCACCATCGATGGGGGGACCCAGCCCAACGTAGTGGCCGGGGCCGGACGAGCAGAAGTCGACGTCCGCGTTGTGACACACGAGCAGGCCCGAGAGGTAGAACGTGCCATCCGCAATCTCGAAACCACCATGACCGAGACTTCTCTTGTCATCGAGGGCTCGTTCGGCCGCATGCCGATGGAGCCGACTCCGGCGGCGCGGCGACTGTGGGACCGGGCCCGGCGCGCCGCCGATCTCCTCGGCGTTTCGTTGGAGGAGGGCCGCTCCGGCGGCGTCTCCGACGCCAACACGATCAGCCAACACACCCCCACGCTCGACGGTCTCGGCGCGGTCGGCGACGGCGCCCACGCGCAGCACGAGTTCTGCGAACTCGACAAAATGGTGGAACGGAGCGCCCTCCTGGCCCTCCTACTCGCCCAGTCCCCCCTCCCCGACGTCCCTCCCCACTCCAGCGTCGCCGAAAACGCTGACGAACGCTCGACTTCCTCGCACTCTTCGTAATCCCGATGACCAAGCAGTCGTCCTTCCTCCCGCTCGGGAGCGGAGGTGTTTCGCGGATCGGCACTCTGCCTCCGGCACCCTGAGAGAGGCGCTCGCCCAGCCCTGGGAACACTGCCGGGTGCCAACAGCGCTTCGAAGAGCAGTCCGGACAGGTCGCTAAACATGTACGACTCTCGGGAGGAAATGTCGCGAGGCGCGCCCTGGCAGCGAATGTCCCTTCGACACGAGCCGAGACACATGGATAATGAACTTTGACATCTGGCATTGACTTCGCCTGAGTTGTCTCCTCACACCGAACTCCCCCCTCTCGCCTATGTCCCTATCGCCGATTTATGACCGCTGCACCTTCGGATCGGTCGCTCGCATTACCGACTTCGAATCCGAACCCTTCGATGTCGAGATTCGCCCGACCGACGAGTGGCACACGGGCGATTATGTGATGGGAATTGTGAGCGATACGTCCGGCTACCGGACCATTGAGCTGCCGACAGGCCGCCACATGGGCGTGGCGGAGGGGGACGCCATCGTAGGGGCCTTTGGTACGCGCGAGGCTACCCTGGAGCTTACCGGTTCCTGGCGGGAGATTGGAGAAGACCGTCTGATGCACGCCCTCACGCGGGCCGGCCTCTTTGGCTACGCCACCTCACGCTCGACGGCGGTGCAACGCCCCCTCGAACTCAAGTACTATGGACACGTCTGCCGGGACGGCGAACCCGTAACGATGCAGGACTTCATCCCTACCGTCGAGGAGCAGTCCTTTACCACCCCGACGATCCTCTTCGTGGGCACCTCGATGTCGGCCGGAAAGACGACGGCTGCTCGCATCGTCACCCGTCGGCTGAAGCGAATGGGGCTCGAGGTGCTTGGAGCCAAGGTGTGCGGGGCCGGGCGCTACCGCGACGTGCTCTCGATTCAGGACGCCGGGGCGGACTGGGGTCTCGACTTCATGGACGTGGGCCTGCCCTCTACGGTGGTGCCGCCGGACGACTACCGGCACTCCGTCCGACAGTTGCTCTCCCGAATGGAACGGCTCCCGGCCGACGTGGCCGTCGTTGAAATTGGGGCCTCTCCACTCGAGCCCTACAACGGCTCCATCGCGGTCGAAGAATTGCAGGATGCCCTCTCCATGACGATTCTCTGCGTCTCCGATCCGTACGCGGTCCCCGGAGTGGACACGGCCTTCGACATGCTCGATCCCCACCTCGTGACGGGCCTCCCGACTAACACCGACGCTGGAGTGTCGCTCCTCAACCAGCTCACCAATCTGCCGGCCTTTAACATTCGGGACAGCGACACCCACAACCGTCTCGACAACATGCTACGCAACCGCCTGGGCCTCGACGCATGATGGAAGCGCTCTTTGGAACGTGCGAACTCCTCCGCGAGGAGGGGGGCATTGACATTCAGAATCAGGTCCTGGATGCGCTGACTCTCCCTTACGAGCAGTGTTAACGATATTGATTCGCTCAGAACCTGTTTGGCGAGACGTCTGCGGCCACCCCGGGGAGTACTCGGTCACTCCGTTCCCAGCGCAGCCCGGAGACTACTTGGTCGCTACCGCTCCCAGCGCAGCCCGGAGACTACTTGGTCGCTACCGCTCCCAGCGCAGCCCGGAG
>CAYRPX010000028.1:0-18595 GCA_964426195.1 uncultured Salinivenus sp. | reverse complement strand
GACCAGCGGGAGGACGAGTACCTCCGCCGGTACCTGGAGGTGCTTCGGGTGGCGCGTCGCACCATTGGGGAGGAGAACGAGCTGGTGGTTTCCGTACCGCTTTTCTGGCCGGATCGTATCTACCAGGAGATCGCAACCATCGTGGATCGGGCACACTTTATGGCGTACGGTGAGAAAGAGACGCGCCAGCGGGCGAGCCAGACGCTTGAAGTGGCGCGCCACTTCGCCCCCGAGCAACGCGTCGTTGCCCTGCGGCCCGAGGACTTTGCCAATCCCTGGAAACTCGATCAGGCCATCTCGACCCTTCAGAAGGTCGTGCAGGCCGAAAGCTTTGCCATCCACGATCTTAAGAGCTTCCTCGAATTTATCCGAGACGAACCATGAGGCTTCGGAACCGCGAGTCGGGCCAAAGTGTCGTCAGCGAAGCCCCCGAGGGCGAGTCTCCAAATCCCCGCCGGGCCCGTATCACGATGTGGATCTACGGGCTCTTTCTTGTGAGCGTCGTTGGGCTCGGCATCTGGTACGCAATATACGCCTACTATCACTACGACGGGCCGGGCGAGATTCGCGTGGAGCGCACTCCCGTGAGCCCGGAGCGATCCGGGCGCATTCAGAACATTTACCCAGAGGAGGGCGAGACCGTACTTCGTGGCGATTCGGTGATGTTGGTGGACCCCGGCCAGGCCTGCGAGCCCGCCGCAGCCTCGCCCGTCGCACAACTCCGGCGCCAGAATCAGCAGCAGGCCCAACTATTGAGTCAGCGCATTGAGAACCTTCAGCAAGAGCTGGCTCGGAAGCGACGACGGCTGGCGCGACTCCGTGAACGGAAGGTGCTGGAGCTCGACAACACGGAGCCGCGGCGCAATCAACTGGAAGAGGACATCTACCAGCTCCAGGACGAGCTCGATGAGCTGCGGGTCCAGCGCAGACAGGCCCTACAGAACACGGGAGACTTGGAAGATGCAGCGGCGAACCCGGACCCGGAGTGCACTCCCTACGTCGTGAGGGCCCCCCACAACGGACGGGTCCACCGCCAGCATGAGCCGGAGTATTCCGTGGTGGACGCCGGCACTCCGGTGCTGAGCTTAACTCGTCCCTCCCCCCCAGTGGTCACCCTCGCGTACCTGGATCGCGACCTTACCGGATACGTCCAGCGGGATGATACGGTACAGGTGTATCTGCCCGACGGCTCAACGACCCGGGGTGTCGTTCAAGAGACGTATTCGACGGCCCAGGAATTCGTCGACGTGAAGTACGATATCTACCGGCCCTACACGACCCAACTACTGGCCGAGGTGGTCCCCACGAATCGGAAGGTAAAAGAGCGCTGGCAGGACCTCGATCGGGTGAAGGTGGAGGTGGAGGGCCAGATCGGGGACTAATGAGGAAGCCCCCGATTTCGCATTGTCGTCCCGGGAACGTCTCCGGGGGCAGGAAGGACTGTCCTCTAAGAAAGACAGCCTATTCGGGACGGGAGGAGCCCTGGGCGCGGTCGATTCGCGCAGCATTATTCGCGCCGGGCACGGGACCGTTCTCGTCCGCCGCGTAGCCCGTAGAGGCCAGCGACCCAAAATCGGGCCATCCTCCGCCCAGTACGTCCACCTCCCGGAGGACATTCAGTTGCTGCAGGGCCCACATCAACTCGGCCCCTGCATCGACGAGCTTGTCGTGGAGGTACGAGGAGACCAGGGCTTCCATCACTGCCTCGCGCCCGGCCGCCACGAGGCAGGGGTGGATCCGCTCAGTCCAGGGGTCCACCTCATCGTTGTCACTGGCCGTTTGGAAGACCACCACGGGGACCAGAGTCCCGTCGGTAATATAGAAATCCGTACCGGTAATCTGACATTCGAGGCGATGCATCTTCGTACCGTCTCGCAGCACCGTCTCTTCAATTTCCTCGTTTCGAACGGGGCGCGTCGTAATCCAGGCGTCCTGGAACTGCACATCGTCCTCACCGGAAAAAATGAACTCATTGATGGCCCATTCGAGGTCTTCGGTCGGTGTAGGATCGGGCAGGTCTCCGACGTCATCGATAATTTCCGAGAACGTGCGGGAAGTGTCGGCCGGATTGATCTCCGGCGGAGTGGACGATGAGGGGGTGTCGTCGGGCATATCGAGGCACGTACGAGACCAAGGAGGGGATTCTTCCCGGATCGAATGGCAATCCGCGAGCAAGGGTATTGGTTTCAATCCGGGACGATCCTGCTTGGTGAGGGGGGTGAGCGGAGAAGAAAGGGCATTTTCGCTCCTCACGTTCACGTAACGGAATGAGAGGAGCTCAGGAGGGGGCGAACCGATGTGCGTGATTTTTACAAAGAGATGAGCGATTTGTATTAACGGACGCCGCGTATACACTCTGTGTGCACGAGACCGCGCGATGTCTGCTAGCAACTTCTCTGCGGCCTCGGCAGTTTTAGTTTCCCGATTTGCTGTGAAGGAGAACACTGTGAAGGGGAACGTTGTCTTCTCATTATAGATTCGGAGACGCAGGCTCGATTTTTGCAGGTCACTTTAAGACCCAAGGCGTTACGTATATCCTCGTTTGGGACGATTCGACATGAGGCTCCTTCGAAGGGGCGAGACGACATAAGCCAAACGACATAAGCCAAAGAGACGGGCATTACCCACTTGAGAATATGGACAGTTTGTTTCGTGACCACGACGAGGATCCGGATCATTCGGAGGAAGAGCGTCCCTCGATTGCCGGCCTCATCGCTGCGTTCCGGGAAGCGTCTGAGGGAAGGGAACGCCAGGAAGAAGCCGGGGCGGCCGGGCCGTCTGGTCGGTCTCGTCCCAATGACGATCGGGAACCGTTCGGTTCTGAGACACCGTCCGAGGCATCCGAATCTCCGAAAGACATCATCGAGGGGACAATCGCTGCGTTCCGCGAGGCAGAGCGTCGCGCCGGCGAAGATGAGTCCGAAGCACGGATCGGTCCCACGGAGACAGAAGGGCGCCCTCGCTCGCGGCGACGAGGAGGGACCGGCTCTCCTGAACCGGAGATTGATTCCTCAGAAGAGGAGGCTCCCACCGAAGAGGACCCCAAGGACTCGGAGGCGGGAGAGGAGGACGAAGAGGGGGACGAGACCAGTTCATTCGAAGACTTTGGCCCTGCGTTTCGGAAGGCGCTTTCTGGAGGAGGAGAGTCGGAGTCCGTGGGTTTCGAAGACGTATTCGCCGACGCGAACGGCTCCGAGGAGTCCGAAGGGGAGGAGGCCCCGGAAAGCTTAGAGGAGGAGGGGGAGGCGTCGGCCTCCGAGGTTGAGCCCCTCGAGCGGAGGGGCGATGGGCTGCCCCCCTCCGAAGAGGTGGAGATGTCAGCAGGATCTTCTTCACCAGAGTCCTCTGTACAGAGTGAGACGCCAGATCTTCCGTCTCGTCCCGCCTCGTCATTTCTCTGGGTGACAGAACAACCCACTGAGAATCCGGCGGCCATGGCCGTCGATCGTCTTGGGGAGCCGCGGGCGAAGGAGGCAGATGCTTTCCTTCTGAGGGGGAGTGGCAAACGGCCGTATAAACTCCTCACACAGATTCGGAGTCACTCCGAAATGAACGTCTACCTGAAGCCCGTTTTCTGGCGGCACACCGAAGGGCAGCGTTCGCCGGTGTCCCAGCACGTCGACGGGGAGTGGACCCGGGAGGAGCAAGAGGTCCTCAGTGCTATTCAGGGACAGGCCTCCGCGATCAACCAGCGAATCGGCGACTTAATCGAAATGGGGGGGAGAGAAAGCGGGGGTGTAGAACTCCGGGTTCTTCGGTTTATGGCCACCCGGGACCACGAGTTCACCCCGCAACGAACCGTTGAGAACGCCGACGGATTTGTGTACCCGAAGCTGACGCCTTTACTCGAACGAGGATCCGAAAGCGGAGGCGGGGAACTGTCCCAGGTCCTTACGATGCTGGACGAGCGGCGCTTACTGACCGGGGAGTTCGTCATGAGTCAGCTCGCGTGCCGGAACTGCGGCTGCGCATTTCTGAACTTCGAGGAAACGTGTCCTCATTGCGGAGCGACGGAGCTCGACGCCGACGATCTGGTGCACCACTTTCGGTGTGCGTTTACCGGGGCATTGGAAGAATACAAGGAGGAAGAGGGACGGCTGGTGTGTCCGAAGTGCGACCGCTCCCTCAAGCAAATTGGGGTTGACTACGACAAGCCCAGCGTTGTGCACACCTGCCAGCGGTGCCATGAGCAATTTCAGGACCCGGAGGTACAGACCACCTGCTACCGATGCGAGCACACCAATCCTCCGGATCGACAGGAAGAGCGTCAAATCAAGGAATACGAAGTGACGGCTCTCGGGGAAGAGACGGCGACCTACGGGCTGAGCGATTCGCTCCTGTCGATCCTTGAGCGGGAGAGCCGGGTGCTGGACTACGCGACCTTCCAGCTCATTGTCGAGTCGGAGGCGGCCCGAATCGAACGGTATCAGCGCTCCACGAGCTCCCTGCTGTTAGTACGGGTCACGGGGCTTAAGCAGCTCCGCTTAGAACTGGGGGAGCAGAGCCAGGAGGTCATCGAGGAGATCGCGACGGCCTTTGACAATACGCTTCGCTCCTCGGACTATCTCTCGTCCCGAGATGAGTCGCTCTATCTGTTCCTACTCACAGAGACGGACCAGAGCGGGGCACGGCGGGCCGGGGAACGCCTCCACGAAAACATCGGGGGCGTGCTGAAACAGAATCTCCAGAATCCGCCGGAACTTGACATCGCGGTGCAGCCGGTGCGACCGAGCATCGACCTCGACGATCTCGCGGAACGGTTCCTCGCGACCCACTCCCGAGAACCTGCCGTGGTGAACGGACGCTGACGGTTCGAAAGACGCCCTCAAGCACTGCGGTTTCACAGAGGAGCGGTGAGTCCGCACGCTTCCTGAATGATCCTTCTGAGCAGACGCTCCCCCCGGAACGGTCTCAGTTCTTCTCAATCCCAGCGATTTTCCTACCGATGATACAGCTCATCGACTCATTTTTTACCACGCTGGGGGCGATGAGTGTATGGGACTTCATCATGTATTTCTGGCCGTTCTTTGCGATTGACTTCGTCCGGTACACGGTTCTAGACGGGATTGGGGTCCTCCGCTACCTCTACAAGTGGAGACTGCAGAATGGAGAGGAGGGGTCTCGGAAAGAAGCCCGCCGACAGCTTTACGGCGAGTATCCGCTGGTGACGGTCATCATTCCGGGCAAGGACGAAGGGCCCAATCTGGGGCCGCTCATCGATTCGCTTCATCGACAGACGTACGGGAACATCGAGATCATCGTCATCGATGATGGGTCCGAGGACCGCACGCCCGAGATTGGTCGTCGGATGGAAAAAGAAGGACGAATTGACCGCTTTCTCCGGCAGCGAGTGCGTGGAGGCAAGGCCAGTGCCGCAAACACGGGCCTCCGATGGGCCGAAGGAAAGTTTATTGTTCACGTCGACGCCGATTCATATCTCCGAGACGACGCCATTGAGAAGTCGCTGATTCCCTTCTATAAGGAGGAGCAGGTTGGCGCCGTAGGGGGAGACGTTCGTGCGGCGAATGCTTCCAAAAACCTCACGACCCGGGCCCAGGCTTTCGAGTACCTAAAAACGATTACCCTTGGACGAACCGCGAGCACCGAGTATGGCATTCTCCGGATTGTCTCCGGAGCGTTCGGCACTTTTCGGACCGACACCCTCCGGCGGCTCGGCGGCTGGGACGTAGGACCTGGGCTGGACGGGGACCTCGTTCTCAAGCTACGGAAGCTCGGGCTGAAAATTCTGCACGTGCCCGATTCGGTCTGTTATACAAACCTGCCGACGAACCTGGACTCCCTAGCGAAACAGCGCTATCGATGGAGCCGGTCCCTCGTCCGCTTTCGGATGCGGAAACACAATAACTTGCTGGATCCAAGGAGCCCGTTTGGCTGGACCGACCTGGCCACGGTAGTCGATAATATTTTCTTCATGGTGATTCTGGATATAAAATGGATTGTCTACACCATACAGTTGATATTAATGAACGTAGGCATTATTCCTTTCATAATATTTACTAATCTTTTATTATATACAGCAAATAATATTATAAACTATATACTAGTGAAGTCTATATTGGCAATCAACGAGACGAGGGAGCCTCATCACGGATTGATATTTATGGTTCCGATTATGCCCTGGTACTTCGGATTTTACCTGCGTACCATTCGGTCGCTCGGGTATATCATGGAGGCTCTCTTCCAGGTCAGCTACTGGGATCCCTGGAACCCGTGGAAGGTGAGTAAAGAGGCCATCAAAGAGGGCGTGTGAAGTCGAGGGGGGGTAGAAATTAGGTTCTCCTCTTTGCACATTTCTATCGTTTCGAACGCGACCTAAAGCACTGGATCAAATTTGCTCCAGGGGGTGTTCACCTGTACTACCAAGTGCCGCAGCTCGACGTGCGCGTGCACAGTTGGGCCTGGCCGGCGTTCGAGATTCTGAGGAACGAAAGAAAAAAGAAATCGGACCTGCCCCCGGCTTCAGCGTTTCCCTCATCCGAAGGCAGCTGGACGATGAATCGTCTTCCCTCTTCCATAGAACAAGACCGTTTCTCCACGGAGAGCGAGGCCGCCCGGCAGCTCTTTGCTCGACTCGAGAGCCGGGAGGCGACGATTGGAGTGGTCGGACTCGGATATGTAGGACTTCCTCTTGCTGTCGAGTACGCCGGGGCCGGCTTCGACACGTTGGGGATCGACCTGGATGAGGAACGCGTCCGCTGTCTCAATGCGGGCGAAAACTACATCGATGACGTGGACGACGAAGAGATCCGAGCCCTCGTTGGGAACGAGCAGCTCCAGGTCGAGGAGACGTTCGCGCACACTTCGAACGTCGATGTCGTGTTTATCTGCGTGCCCACGCCAGTTACCAACACGAAAGAGCCGGACCTTAGCTACGTCGAATCGGCCGCCGCCTCAATTGCCGAGCATCTCCGTCCGGGACAACTCATCGTTCTGAAAAGTACGACGTATCCCAGCACGACCGAAGAGGTCGTGCTGCCCCGTCTTCGAGAGGTTGCCGAGGGGCACAGTCTGGAGGTGGGCCGAGACTACTTTTTGGCGTACAGCCCAGAGCGCATTGATCCGGGCAACAAAACGTACGAACCGGGGGACATTCCGGTCGTGGTAGGGGGCGTGACGGACTCGTGCACGGCGGTAGCGAAACAGGCGATTCGAGTCCTCAACTCGGATGTCCACGTGGTCTCGAACCCAAAGGCCGCGGAGATGGAGAAGCTCCTCGAGAACGTCTTCCGTTCCGTGAACATCGCGTTGGTCAACGAACTCGCTCAGCTCTGTGACCGCATTGGGGAGGTGTCGATGTGGGAGGTCATCGACGCTGCGTCGACGAAGCCGTTCGGGTACATGCCCTTTTATCCGGGGCCGGGGCTTGGGGGACACTGCATTCCCATCGACCCCCACTTCTTGTCCTGGATGGCCCGCGAGTACGACTTCGAGACGAGCTTCATCACCCTGGCCGCCCAGGTAAACGAGAGCATGCCGCACTACGCCGTGGAGGCCGTCGTAGAAGCCGTGGCGGAGCAGCCCGTGCGAATGGCGGACGCAGAGGTGCTCATCCTCGGGGTGGCCTACAAGGGCAACGTTAGCGACACGCGCCACTCGCCCGCGGAGCGAGTCATTCGGCTCCTGAAGAAGAAAAACATCAAGAAGGTCTCCTATCACGACCCTCACGTTCCTTCCTTCAGCGTGGAAGATCGGAATGGGAATCCGATCGACACTCCCGCCACCGACCTCACGCCGGAGGTCCTTCAGCGCTGTGAGGTCGCCGTCGTCGTTACGAACCACGAGGCCTATGACGCGGAGATGATTGCCCACCATGCGCCGCGCATCGTGGACACGCGAAATGCCCTCGAGGACATCGAGGACCCGGAGCTGCGACAGAAGATTACGCTTCTCGGAGGTGGCAAACGGCCGAACGGGCCGTCGTGGTGAGGAGTTGACCCCCCATCTTTACCTGGTTCCCCAGGGCATCCCGATGTCGTCGCGACACCCGGGCTCTCCTTCTTTTTCCGAGAAGGGGGACGGTGCGGCGGATCAAGTTGCGACCGATGTGCGGGTATTGATGAGGCGGCCGACTGCAGTCCGTCAACTGTGAAAGAGTCCGCTTTTCTGCGGCCCGTCGTCCGCGGTCATTGAGGCAGAACGGTCGCACCTTGCAGCTTGGAGTTCCTAGGTGAACTCGTGGTTTTGACTGAGCGGAATGCCGCGCTCCAACTCATCTTCGAGGTCATCCACGATGGCCTCGAGCTGGCTCCGGATGGAAGTGATAGCTGGCTTGAGGGGATCGACGTCGGTTGCTTCCTCCCGGATTTCTTTCTCGATCGCTTCGGACTGTTCGAGGAGATCGTACAGGTGAGGGAGCTGCTCCTCGTGGCGTTCGAGTTGCACCTCGCGGAGAAACCGGACAATCGTGTGGGCGAGACGAAGGGAGGCGTCGAAGAACTGATCGCGCGTCAGATTGAAGTCGCTCGCGGTCGCTTCCAGAAACGACTTCGTGTCCCGACTCACCACGTGGGTCTTGCGCGTGAGTTCGCCGGGCTGGTCGTAGGCGTTTTCGATAAACCAGCGCCGTGTCTCTTCGTCCTCGTCTTCAAGAAACGAAACCGTCAGCTGGGCTGCCATTTCGGCGACTTCCTTCTGCGTGACTCCCCAGTATTCGGAGAGTCGCTCCTTGGCCTGAAGCGCGTCCTCACTCAGCTTAAACTTGGTGTGGACCGACCGCTTTCCGCGTCCGGAAGGGGCCTTGCGTCCGAGATTGCTTCGGTTCGTGACGAGTTCTTCCATGGGATCAACCTCTCGTGATGGGATGGGATTCACAGCTGTGGACTCAAGATCACCCACACATCCGGTTTAGTCAATACGTCGCGTTAGCCAATCCATTAATTTAGCATGAAGAAAAAGAGAGGGCACTGACGCATAGTGGAAGGAGGAGGGAAAACGAGTCTAGTGAAAAACTCCTTCTACAGTTCTTTCTTGAGTAGGCCCATAATCTCGTCGTACGTCTCCTGGGCGGCTTCCTCATCGCCCGATCGGATTGCATCGGTCACGCACGTCTCCAAGTGGTTTCGAGTGATGGCTCGCCCGACGGATTTGAGGGCTTGTTGTACCGAGTGGATTTGATCGAGGATGTCGCCACAGTAACGATCGTTCTCCACCATTCGCTGGAGGCCTCGAATCTGGCCTTCAATGCGATTGAGGCGAGAGGTGATGTCTCCTCGGTCGGCGTCGCTGACCGGCATGGGGATTGACGAGCTTGGCTCCGGAAAAGAAGAAAGAGGTGGCCTCTCTGAAAGAGGGATACCCCCTACTCCCCCTCCGTACCAGTTGTTTCTGATCCTTCAAGTCCGCAGGTCCCCGGCCGATGCATTCGAGAAGCAGATCAGTAGCGAATGCGGAGCATCCCCTTCAGGCGACGTCCAGGGAGGTAGCGGGTCGTGCGCGAGGGTTCTGCCTGTGAGGGGTCGAGTCCCCAGTCAAATGGGGTTTCGCGATCGAGGACGTTCGCAACCGTGATTCGGGCGTCGACAGTAGTGGGCCCGAGATCGAGCGTGTACGCGGTTCCCACGTCAATGCGCACGGTCGACGAGAGGGTGTGGCGACCCGGATTCTGAAAGGAAGGGGCAGGGGAAAATGGGGACTCGTCGCGCGTGCTGAGGTAATCGTAATAGGTCCGACGGAATCCCCAACTTTGCCCCGACACGTACGTGCCCCGGAGGCGCAGTTCGACCCCCAGGTCCGTCTTTAGGCGGGCCGATCCTTGCACCCGGTGGGGCTGGTTCCAGGGCGGTGGCACGAGGCGCTCGTCGAACCGGGACGGAAACTGTCGCCGTGCGTGACTCCACTCATAGCGAAGGGTGCTTTCGAGGACCGGTCCCTGACGTGAGAGGGAGAGGCCAATGCCTGCGGCGGAGCCGTGGGTTGAGGAGAGGGCGCCCGAGGGGGGAGAGATGGGTGTCGTCCGATCTCCCTGGAAGGCGGTATAGTCCAGTGCCAGGAGACGGGGGTAGCGTTTCAGATAGCTTTCGGCGATCACTGTCCATTGATTCAAGGGCTGGAGTCGGGTGGACAGGGTCGTGTGATAGGCTCGCGGGGGCGCGTGAGCCTCGGTGATCGGCAGCCAGAAGCGGAGGGAGGGAAGGATAGACGTCGGGCTCGTGCTGCTCACGTCGAACCGGTTAACAAACTGGCGGTAGATCCCGCCAGCGAGCCGAACAGTGTAGTTGCCAAGCGGGGCCTGGGTGCCTTCGTGGCGAAGAATGAGTCGAGGTTCTGCGTAGAGCGTGCGTCGGGCGGGAATGTACGTGAGGCGCGTGCCGGCATTCAAAGAGGTCCCAGTTCCCAGGGAGTACACGTCCCGGACGAAGCCCCTCATCTGCCAGTGGGTGTCCTTAAACGTCATTGGTCGAAAGAAGCGGTTGCCGAGTCGAAATTGGGTGGACAGGCGCGACACGGTCGCAGCCGCCTTCAGGTGGTGCCAGGACGAGAGGCTGTAGCTTCCGGTTCCTGTTAGGGACGCCTCCCGGATGCGATTTCGGTCGTCGGGCCAACGGGCGGGGTCGAGAGCGTTGCGGAGCGTGTCGATGATCGCAGACTCGCCGGGGGAGTGAGACGAGAGATACGACATCTGATACCCCCGATGGACGCGCTGCTCACTCGCCCGGACCTGGAGAGAGGTCGAAGTCCGAGGCGTTAGCATCCAGTCGAGTTGAGCCTGAGCGGCTTGGCTGGTCCAGGCGTACCGGTCCTGGGTGAGCATGGCGGTGCCAGCCTCCGAATCCGACGGCTGAGAAGAGGACGGGGCGGAGGAGGTCGCGAGGAATTCGGTGCGGAGGCGATTGGTCCCGCGGTACCCCGACACCCGAAGCGAATGATACGGACTAAGGTCGGCGCGTGCCGCAAGGTGGAGGTCCGAGAAGTCAAGGGAACTCGTCTGGGATTTTGGCGTCAGGGGCAGGTCTGGCTGGTTTCCGAAATAGGAGGCCAGGAGCATCGGGTCCACGGCGTTCCAGTCCCGGAGCAGCCTGCTCAGCGTGGGGTCCTGATACGCGTCCCAGACGCTCGTGCGCCCCGCGACGCGAACTTGGGCACTCTGGTTGGGACCGATCGACAGGGACCGGTGCATCTCGCCGTTAGCGCTGATCGGGTCTATCTGGAGTTGACCCACAGCAGGGGAGGAAGTGCTTAAGGCATGCTGGGCGTCGAGAACGCCCGAAACCGTGCTTCCGTGTTCGACGCCATAGCCCGCCTTCCGGACGGTCAGGTGGTCAAGGCCAAGGGGGCTAAAGGCGCCGAGCATCCGGCGGAGCGTAACCGGATTCCGGACGGGGATACCGTCGAGGCGCACCTGATGCTCTCCGGACGCGCCGCCTTGTACGTGGAGATCGGCCAAGGGCCGCTGGGCGTGCACGCCGATAAGAGTGCTCGCTTGATCCAGTGCGTCGGCGGCTCCGATCGTACCTGCTTTTTGGAGATCTTCCGCGGAAAGAGTGGTACCACCGAGCTCGTCTTCGGGACGTTTTCGCCTCGATTGCGTGACGACAATGGGAGGAGTGGTGATGGAGCGCGGGGAGAGGAGGATCTTGTGGTCGGTACTGTCGCCGGGGGAGACGCGTACGGTTGTGGCCGCCGTCTGATAACCTACGTGGGTTGCCACTACGCGATGGCGACCGGCCGTAAGGTCCGGGAGGCGGAAACGGCCGGCGGGATCGGTGGCCACGCCGGTGTTGGCGGCGGCCAAGAGCACGTGCGCATCTGGAAGCGGCTCGCCCGTTTTGGCGTCGACGACCCGCCCGGTGAGGTCGCCCCGCTGGGGTGCCTGACGGGGCGACCGTGTGAGCACGTAGGTCCCCGAGGAGGTTTGGAAGAAGTCGATCGGGGCATCGGCCAGCACGCAGCGCAAGACGGCCTCGACCGAGGCGCTTTCCACGGAGCAGTACACGCGCTGTCCCTTCACCAGCTCCGCATCGTAGATCAGGTTGGCCGGGGTCGTTTCGACGATCCGAACGAGGGCTTTTGACAGCGGCACGCCCCGAAACATCATGGTGTAACGACCTCCGTCCTGGATTTGGCCGTGGGCAGGGACAGCGGTGGCCATCCATAACACGGTGATCGCCAAAAATCCGGCTCGTTTCCACCACGCGCCCGACGAGTGTGTATCGAGAGGAATCATGGCTGTTTGCTTGCTCCGCTCGGAGGGTGTGCACGGTCTGCAGGGCCGAGCACGTATCCATTCTGCGCCGTAGAGCGGTACGAAAGACCCCGTGCCATGGCGATGTCGTGCAGGATGGTTTCGACCTTCACGTTCTGAGAGTAATAGAGCGTGAGGGGAGAGGAGGCCACATTGGTGGAAAGGTCTGGACTGAGGGTAATGGGGGTGCCGAACTGCCGCTCCAGGGCCTGCGCAATCGCGGAGAGGGGCTCGGCCGTAACGGCAAACCCACCTCGTCGCCAGGCCGTCACCCGCTGGATGGACGTGTCGGACGGGGGTGAGAGGGGCCCGGCCTGTCCCACGAGAACGGCCTCGCCGGGGTTCAGGGTCACAGCCTGGTTCGGGGCCGCCCGGCCCTGCACGCGTACGGATCCTTCGGCGAGGGTGATGTGCGTTTTGTCCGGATCGGACTGCACGGCGAAGGCCGTGCCCGTCGCCTCAATTTGTGCAGTGGAGGTGCGCACCACGAACGGTCGCTCGGCAGATTGGACTTCGACATAAGCCTCGCCCTGCAGGCGGAGGGTTCGACGTTGGTCTTCGAGGAGGTCGAAGGTGCTCAGCGTGCGCGAGTACGTGAGACGCGAGTCGCCGTTGAGCTCGATCGACGAGCCGTCGGGGAGAGTGTGAGAGGCCGTTCGGCCGGGGTCGGCGGACACGGTGATGGGACGCTGCCAAAGCCAGACACCAAGGACTGCGATCAGCAGCACGGCCGCGGCTACGGCCCAGTGCCATCCGGTTCGCCAGCGGCGCTTTGCTCGCGACGAGCGCTGCACACGGGACCTTGAAGAGTCGGCAGCATCGTCCGTCGTTTCCAGCTCCGCATCGAGGTGGCGACGCACCTCGGACCAGGTGTCCGACGCGTCCGGCAGGGCGGAATCGGGGGGCTTGGTCGAGCCAAGGCGGACCCAGAGGTCTTCGAGAGCGCGGGTGCTTTCATGTGCAAACTCTCCGCCCGCTTCCTGCTCGATCGCCTCTCGGAGTTCGGCCGGTAGGTCTTGGGGCGAGTCGCGGCTCATAGCGTGTGCAGGTCTGGATGGTGGGCGCGGACCTTGCTACGCAGCGTCTTCAGGGCCCGCACGATGTGGTTGTTGACCGTTGGGGGCGAGATCTCCATGACCTGTGCAATCTCCTCGTGGCTAAGTCCTTCGAACCGGCTCAGCATTAGGGCTTCTCGTTGCCGCTCCGGAAGCTCGTCGATCCAGTCCCGAAGGTGGTCATCGAGCCGATCGGCGTCCATGTTCGTCGCGGGCGTGTCCCGGACGGGGTCGAGTTCCCGCTGGAGGGTCTCGTGGTGCGCGTTTCTGTTTCGCCGGTTGCGTGTGTAATTGTAGGACCGGTTGCGAACGATTCGAAAGAGCAGCGCCTCCAAGGACTCGTCTGGGTTCAGCGAGGAGCGCATGTCCCACAGGGCCGTAAACGCCTGCTGGACCACATCCAGCGCCGCTGATTTTTGGCCGGTAATTTGGAGGGCGTAGCGAGCCAGTGGGTCGTGGAGCGCGTCGAATACACGGGCAAATGCTTTTCGGTCAGACGCCTTGATGCGGCGACACCACGCCCGGAACTGGTCGTCGGTCGGCATGATCGGCCCGCGGATCGATGGAGATGGCGGCACGACGTGCCCCACCCATGCGAAGTATGCAGCACGAGAAAGTGGGGCGATAACTATCTCTAACTCGTGAAGATAACGTTAACTGAGAGGGGACGTTCCACCTCTTTGGACAAATTGAACGCCGCGCGTTTCCTCTGATTTTATCGAGCCAAACGCTTCTTTTTCTGCCGCTCCTCGGATCCATAATCTTCGGACTATCTTCGCACCTCTACGGCGAGAGGACCTCCAATCCCTCCACCCGCTTTTTATCATAGACCACTCCGGCTTGTCCTTTTTGTTTAGCGGAGCACCCCTTTTATTTAATGTACTGCGCGCTGCCTTCCGCTGTTGATCGCGACTTCTCTTATGCCCGCGCCCCGCAACATGCCCACGATTGCACCCTCGATCATTGCGTCCGACCCCGGCCGATTTGCCGCCTGCGCCGACGAAGCCCTCGAGGCCGGTCCCGACTGGCTCCACGTTGATGTTATGGATGGACATTTCGTCCCGAACATTACTATTGGCCCCGACGTAGTGCGAGCCCTTCGACCCGTGATCGACGAGCACGACGCTCGGCTCGACGTGCACCTCATGATCGAGGAGCCGCAGCAATACGTCGACGCATTTGCCAAGGCCGGGGCCGACATTCTCACCGTTCACGTGGAAGTATGTCCTCACCTCCATCGCGTCGCCCAGCAGATCCGCGCCGCTGGCTGCAATGTTGGCGTCGCCCTTAATCCAGCCACGCCCCTCGGACACCTCGAAGGCATTATGCCCTTCGTCGATCTCGTGCTCGTCATGTCAGTCAATCCGGGCTTTAGTGGGCAGAACTACATTCCGGAGTCGACGGCGAAAGTTCAGCGAGTGCGTCGTCAGCTCAATGCCCTCGGTTCCAGTGCCCATCTGGAGGTGGATGGCGGGGTGGCTCCGAACAATGCCATGGAACTCATTCGAGCCGGGGCCGACGTCCTCGTAGCTGGCAGCGCCGTGTTTGGCGGGGACCAATCTGTGGCACAAAACATCGAAGCCTTGCGGAACGCCCTGACGCTCAAGGTGTGAATGGAGCCTTGCAGTCTCCGAACGTGGTCGGGCGGCGACCAGTCACCGGGGGCAATCATCGACTTTCGCAGGCGTCATGGAACACCCGCCTTCGGAGCTGAGGGACATGCACGACACGGTGTGCGTGGTGACCGGGGCCAACTCAGGCATCGGCAAAGCCACGGCCACGGAACTGGCCCGCCTCGGGGCCCGCGTGGTAATGGTGTGTCGGAACAAGGAACGGGGGCGGGACGCGCAGGCCGAGATTCAGGCCACGGCGGAAATGGCCCATCCTAGCCGCGAGGACACTGTGGACCTGCGGATTGCGGATCTGGGCGTACAGGAGGAGGTGTATCACCTCGGCGAAACGATCCGGGCCGACTACGACCGGCTCGACGTGCTCGTGAACAACGCAGGGGTCTTCCTCGAGTCGCGCGAGGAGACGGTAGACAGCATTGAGGCGACCTTTGCGATCAATCACCTTGCTCCGTTTCTGCTGACCCACCTCGTTCTGCCCCTTCTGCAAGAGACTGCCGGTCGCGCCGGGGAGGCCCGCATCGTCACCGTCAGCTCGGAGGCCCACCGCGGCACCAGCATTGACTTCGACGACCTCAACGCCGAGGAGAGCTACAGCCCCCTCCATGCCTACGCGCAGTCGAAACTAGCCAACATCCTGTTCACCCACGAGCTTGCACGGCGCCTTCAGGGGGAAGGCGTGCTCGCAAATGCGGTGCATCCAGGGGTCGTGGACACCGGGATGTGGAGCGGATCTGGCTGGATTTCCCGCATCGCTCGGCTTTTCTCTTGGCTCTACAAGCGGCCCGAAGAGGGAGCCCGCAGCGTCGTTTACCTCGCCACCTCCCCTGAGGTAGAGGGCGTGACGGGTCAATACTTTAAAGAAACCGAGATTGTCAACCCCTCGCCTGAGGCCTACGACGAGAAGGCCGAGGCCCGCCTCTGGAAGGTTAGTCGGGAGATGACGGGCCTCGCTGAGGAGGGCGGGGAGGGGCAGGAGTTGAGGTCTGTCTGAGTCGATGGATCACGTACGCTCGTCGAGAAGCGCGTCAAGGCCTTCCTCTTGGGCCGTCTCGAGCTGCTCCTTCTCGCGTCGCCAGAAGAGGAAGAGTCCCACACCCATCACGAGCGCCAGAAAGGCACTTCCGTACTGCATAACCTTGAAGGCACTGGCGGAATACGAATTCGAATCGGGATTAAACTGCGCACAGGCCAAAAAGGCCTGGTCGATGACGTTGCCCACGGTGCCATTCGAGGCCTCCACGAGGGCAGTGCGCAGATCGCCTGGGGCGGGGTCGAGCGTCGTGAAGTAGCGAGTGATGGTGCCGGAGCCACTTAGAAACACAATTGCCGTGGGATGGGCAAACTGCTGCTTCTCGTCAAGCGCCTTGTAGCGGAACCCGACCGAATCGGCCAAGGTCTCGATGGCAGCATGCTCGCCGGTCAGAAAATGCCAGCCCTTGAGCGTCGTCTCCGGTCGGTCCAGCGAAGCGCCGTAGCGCTCCTGGGCCTTACGGGCCATCTCGGGGCCCTCCTGCGGATTAATGTCAATGGTTACAACTTCGAACTTGTCGCCAGCCGTCCACGACATGCCACTGAGCGACTCGGCAAACTTCTGGAGTTGAATCCGGCACAGCTGCGGGCAGCGGTGGTAGTTCAGGGTCAGTATCACTGGGGTTGATCCGTCGAAGTACTCGTCGAGACGGACCGACTTTCCCTGCTCGTTCAGAAACGAGAGGTTCTTTGGGATTTTCGTCCCGAGCTTCTGGTCAACCCCCACATTTTCGAGCTGCTCCGGCGTCCGGTTGGCCCGTTGGGCGTGGCTCTCCGGTGCGAGGGGGGCCGCCCAGAGAAGGGCGACGGCCACGATCAGCCCGAGGAGTGGGACGCGGCACATTCGACGGACCACTCCGAAAAGACACATGTCGCTCATAAGGACGGGTGGGGCAAGGAGAATCCAACGGTATATACGAACCCAGTATCGCCCCGAAAGTTTGGGGAGAGTCGCCGGTGCAGCGGAGCGCGCTGTGGGGATTTCACGACCTTTCAGACTTTTGCTGAACAATTGGGGCAGATGGATCCCAACGGAGGCCCGGATCCTCAATGCTAGGCACAAGTAGGCACGTCGAACCCAACATTTCCACGACGACCCATTTCCTATGACCATTCTCGTGACCGGCGGCGCCGGATTTATCGGCTCCCACGTTGCCGACGCGCTTCTCGCCGAGGGGCACGAGGTCCACGTTCTGGACGACCTCTCCACAGGGCGTCGCTGGAAGGTGCCCGATGCCGCGCCCCTGTTTGAACACGACATTCGCTCCAAGGGGGCTGCCGCCCTCTTTGCCGAGCACCAGTATGATTGTCTCGTTCACCACGCCGCGCAGATGGACGTGCGGAAGTCCGTGGAGGACCCAAGCTTCGACGCCGACGTCAATGTGAGGGGGCTCCTCAACCTCATGGAGGTGGGGCTGGATCACGGATTGCAGAACGTGATCTTTGCCTCCACCGGGGGAGCCATCTATGGCGAGCCTGAGTACACGCCCCAGGACGAGGCACATCCGCTTCAGCCTGTCTCGCCATATGGAGTCGCCAAGCTAGCGTCGGAAAAGTACCTCTACTACTACCAGGCTCAGTACGATATCGAGGCGGTTTCGCTGCGCTACGCCAACGTCTACGGCCCCCGGCAAAATCCACACGGGGAGGCCGGTGTCGTAGCCATCTTCACGAAGGAAATGCTCGGCGATGGGCAGCCGATTATCAATGGGCCCGGCGAACAGACCCGCGACTACGTGTATGTCGGGGATGTGGTACAGGCCAATCTCGCGGCCCTGGACTACGACGAGAGTGGGGTGTTCAACGTGGGCACCGGGCGAGAGACGAGCGTCAACGAGCTCTTTCGGATGCTTCGCACGGAAACCGGGGCCGAGGTGGAGGAGACCCACGGGCCGGCCAAGCCGGGGGAGCAGGAGCGCAGTGTGCTCGGCTACGAGCAGGCAAAAACCGAGCTCGGATGGACTCCAAAAGTGTCGGTCGAGGACGGCCTGGGCCACACCGTCGATTGGTTTCGGAAGCAGTACGACCTCGTGGCGAACTGAGTGTTCGAGGAACTTGGAAACCAGTCGGGGTCAGCGCCCCAGCGGTTGTCGCCAGGTGAGGTCGAATGAAAGTCCAAAGCGCTCGTCGTAGAACTGTCCCGTGTCGACGGCCACGGCGGTGCGGAACCAGAGATGGTGTTGCTCGGAGAGGGGGGCGCCCACTTCGATCCGAAATGAATACTGGTCCCGGCGGTCCGTGCGCTCGTCGCCTCGGGCGGTGCACGCTGGGTCCTGGCAGACGCCCTTCGCGCCGTAATTTCGGGTGTAGGTGCCCAGTATCTGATAGGAGAGGCCGGTTCCGAGATGGCCTTCGACACCGACGTGGTGGGCTACGACAATGTTGTTGCCAATGCCCGGAATGGCGTCATCGAGGCCGGGTGTTGCACTGGCGGGAATTAAAAGAGGTGTTCCTAGCGTGCGGCCCTGATACGTCCACCCGCCGTGGTAGTGGGTGTGATTGTAGTACGAGTCGGCGCCCCGTTCCTGCCCACGGTCAAACATGGCATTGTGGCGCGTCATCCGGAGGTGCTCCCACAGAATCGCGGTCACGGGAGCCGTTGTATTCTCTCGTCGGAGGCTCACGCCCCAGAGGCCGTCCCAGACATTGCGGAAGTTGAAGCTGGCGATGTCCTCGTG
>CAYRPX010000027.1:0-18669 GCA_964426195.1 uncultured Salinivenus sp. | reverse complement strand
CAGATTGGGCCGCCTCTGAAGTCGCAGTAGCGTCCCGTGAGAAATCCGGGCTAAAGCCTGAAACAATCGATGGACACCTTAGCGCACAACGTTTGAGGGTTTCATCGCGCTGTTTCCTGGACTCCTCGTAGCGCCTCCCATGGCGGCGCAGGAAATTCCTGACTCCGTCCTGGTGGATGCCGACAACATGGAATCGCCCACCGTCGACTACCAGAGCGAACTGCCGCCCCTCATCGACCGCCAAGCCTTCTTTGGCGACCCGGAGCGCACTTGAGCGCAGATCTCGTCGGACGGGAAGCACGTCTCTTCATGAAGCCCTACAAGGGCGTGATGCACATCTGGGTAAAAGAGCGCGGCGGGCCGTTCGACGCCGCCGAACCCGCGGCCGCCGACACCACGCGGCCGGTGCCCGGCTACTTCTAGACCCGGGACAACACGCCCAGGACAAGGGCGACAATGAGAACTTCCACTTCGGAAAATCACGTGTAACGCACCACTACTCCTCCCGGCCATGAGTATGGACTCTGTCGGTTCGAAGAAGGAGCACCTCTTACGATGACGAAATTGAGATCCGATCAGATCTCCTGAGAATCGCCTCGCGATATTCTTGAAACAGCAAAGAGACGAGAGCAAAGAGTTGCGGGAGGAATCCCTCTTCTCTACTGCTTGTAGAGGGTGTTTGGAGCGGTGTCGCCAGGGAAAACCGCCCCTCGCGAAACCGACGGAGGGAGCACCAGTTTCCTCTGAATACATAACGATTTTCTCACGTTCTACGTCTCTCTTTCGACTCCGTGCTCTTTCTCGGATACCTTGTGGTCTTCGGAAGCGCGGCACTCGCCTCGTTTACAGGAGTCTACCGCGTCCGACAGATTTCCGACCCGGACACGCGCCGTGGACTTTTGGCACTCCTGCTTGCCAGCGGCGGATGGGCGACCTGTCACGTTGGCTTCCTCCTTACCCCGACGTCTGCCGGAAAAGTTGGATTCTACATGGCGGGTCTCATCATCGGGTTTGGTGCGGTGTGGACGTGGTTGTACTTTTGCTCCGCCTATACCGGACGTTCGCTGCACCGAAATCAAACTCTCCGGCGTCTCGGCCTTCTCGTGTTCGGCGCGGCCGTGCTTGTAAAACTTACGAATCCATTCCATGGGCTGTATTTCACGACGGAGCCGGTTGCTCTTCCGTTTCCCCATCTCGCGATCGATCACGGGGTTCTGCACTGGTCAATATTGAGCATGTCCTATTCGCTGGCTGCGGTGGGCCTCTTTATGCTGTTTGAATTGTTCGGTCAGGTTCCGTCGGGCACGAAGACAATTGGCACTCTCGTCAGCCTTACCGTCCTCCCGGGTGTCTTTAACGCCGTGGGCTACACCAGCCCTCAGCTCTTGAACATCAGCCACGAGCCGCTTGGCGTGACTGCATTTGCCGTAGGGGTCCTCTTCGTCTACTCGGATCAATTTCGGGATGTCCGACTGTCCGGACAGAGCGAAGAGCCGGCCCTCGTGCTCGGAAGAGGGGGACAAGTCCGTAGCTTCAATGACCAAGCCGCTGCCCTCTTTCCGACGTTGGAGGAGCAGACCGCAGTTGGAAGGCCAATGGACGTCGTGTTGCCGAGACTCAACGAGGCCCGACAAGGAAAGCGATCCACTATTGCACTCAACCAGAATTCTGCTCCACGGTACTTTCGGATAAGCGAGACCCGACTCGGGTCCGACGACGTCTCGGGTGACCGGCTCCTTCTTCTCACCGACGTCACTGAGCGAGAACGGCGAGAGCAGGCGCTACGGAAGGAGCAAGCTGCCCTCCGCTCCTTGTATCGCATCACGGCCGACCGGGAAGCTTCGTTCGAAGAAAAAGTACAGCGGCTAATCGAGCTTGGGCGGGACTACCTGGACCTCTCGTATGGCTTTTTGACCCGCATCTCCGAGGGAACGCAACGAATCGTGCATGCCTCGGGGGATCACTCGCTGATTCAACCCGGAGAGACCTGTCCACTCTCTCAGTCCTTCTGTCGGAAGACGATTCAGAGGAATGGACTTTTGGCCGTCCAGAATGCTCCCGATGAGGGGTGGAACGGAGATCCGGCCTATGAGAAGTTCGAGTTCGGTTCGTACGTCGGTTCGAAGGTCCTCACAGAGGGAGAGCTGTACGGCACGTTTTGCTTTGCTGCCCCCGACCCTCGGGACGCCCCCTTCACCGAACGAGAACGGACCTTCGTCGAGCTAGCAACGCTATGGACCAGCTATGAGCTCGAGCAGAAGCATGCCCAAGAACAACTCCGGCACAAAAACAAGCGGCTTGACAGCTTCGCAGGGCTCGTGTCCCACGACCTCCGCAATCCCCTGAACGTGGCACAGGTTCGCCTCGGTCTGGTGCGAAAGAAGAGCGCGAACCAAGAGATTGACGACCATCTGGAGCCTGCCACCCGGGCCCTGAATCGAATGGACGAGATCATCCAGGACGTGCTAGCTCTTACCCGAGGGGGACAGGATCTCAACCCCGAGGACCTGGAGTTCCATGACTTGGCCCAGGTGGCCAAGGCAAGTTGGGATCACGTTGACACGGCCGACGCAACACTCGACCTTGAGAACATCCCCGCCATACGGGCGAGCGAGAGTCGCCTCCAACAGATCCTAGAGAACCTGTTCCGCAATGCCGTGGAGCACGGGGGAACGGGAGTCACGATCACCGTTGGCGCCCTTCCAGATGGGTTCTTCGTCGAGGACGATGGACCGGGGATTCCGGCAGAAGAGCGCGAGAGAGTGTTTGAGGCGGGACGGTCGTCGGCCGATGAGGGGACGGGCCTGGGCCTGAGCATCGTGAAAACGATCGCGGAAGCACACGAATGGTCCGTGTCCGTGACAGAGGGACAGGAGGGGGGCGCACGATTCGAACTTACAGGAGCTGAGGTGGAGGCGCAGAATCGGGAGGCGGATCCGTCCCCGCTCCGATCCTGAGGAGTGCCTGTGGGAAGAGAACGGGGAGTGCCGATACCGTGTGAGTGTTGACCCTGTGAGAACCTGTTTGGTGGATGGATGAACAGCCGAGACACAGTGGGCGACGCGCACGAACGGCGCCCAATCGAACCCTGTAGCGGTGCTACCGGGTGAGTGCAGAAGTCATTCTGCGCGAGATCCACGAAGTCGCAGGCCTCAGACAATCCGCCAAACAGGTTCTGAGCCACACATGGGTTTTTAAGCCCATCAGTGGCTTGTGATCGTCGGGTCTGCTATGCCGGTGTTCCGTATGGAACTCGTCGAGTTTGTACTGACCCCTCTCGGACTTGGACTTCTCACCACTCTTTTCGGACTTGGTTTGTCAATGTGGAAGCGGAGGCGATCGTCGTCTTGGGTGATGCCATCAAGCCGGCCTACGCGTCTCGCGTACATCCTGACCTCATCAGCACGTCCGATCGCCTCTGGCATGCGGCCCGACTGTATCACGAGGGGACTGCTTCCACGATCATCGTGAGTGGCGAAACAGCCCCCATAACGGAAACGGGATCGATCGACTGGAACGTGCCGGACGACTCGATCCTCCTCGAGCCCGGAAGCGAGAGCATCTACAAGAATGCTCCCTTCACCCCGCGCATCTGTCAAAACCGCGGCATCGACGAGATCGTGCTCGTTACCTCGGCCTGGCCCATGCGCCGTGCGCTGGGCGCCTTCCAGAGTGCTGGACTGGACGTTGTACCCGCCCCCGTCGATTACCAGGGCATCCGCAGATTTTTCCCACCATCGGCGTTTTTGCCGAACGTCCGTGGACTTGCGAAAACCACGACGGCATTTCACGAATACCTCGGCTACCAGTATCCCCAGTGGCAAGGGTGGGTCAAATGAGCGGACGGAAACCTGCCGTTGCGAGGTCCGTCCACGGTCACTGGCTGCCCATACTCGACCCAGATCGTCAGGGCCAAAGTGTACCCCCCATTTCATGGTCCGCCCCGTTCTTCTTATACCGTTTGCGGATGTTCACTGTGCAATCTCCCTACAGCTGGTTCCGCGCCTCTTTCGTCGGCTTCGAACCATAACGCGGATGTAGGGACGACCCGCCAGTCGTCCTTACGTGGGGATGAGATAACTGCACATTAAAGCTTCGCATTTGGTATTAGGGACGTGGTGCCCATCCTCGTCGGCATCCTGCAGTATGCCGAACGCATGGCTCTTTCCCACTGGCGTTCCGCGTACGGCCAAAGATCCTCACCGGCCTTCCCGGGTTCCGTCGAAGCCGCTACACCGTCTCCGGCGTCGGATGGCTCCACGGATCGCGGTAGGGGCGGCGGAGCTGACGATTGGCCTCTTCGTCGCCGACGACGCGCCCCTCCTCGGGATCCCATTGGAGTGAGCGATCCAGGCGACGGGACAGGTTCGCGA
Organism: uncultured Salinivenus sp.; assembly: GCA_964426195.1. Taxonomy (GTDB): domain Bacteria; phylum Bacteroidota; class Rhodothermia; order Rhodothermales; family Salinibacteraceae; genus Salinibacter. The sequence continues at coordinate 14,296 of CAYRPX010000027.1, read as the reverse complement.
GGATGCAACTCGCTGTCGAGATGTGACCCTCCTCGATGTCGACAACCGGGCGGCTCCCCGTGTCAATCGCTTCGAGGAAATCAAGGAGATGATACCGAAGAGCCGGGGCGACATGTCGCTCCAGATCCTCCTCCGTCCGGTCTTCCGGGTACTCGTCGAGCTGGTAGACCACGTCTCCGTGACGGGACTCTCCCTCCTCTCCCTCAGGAATGAAGTCGTAGCTCCGGACGCTCGCCTTCAGCGTGCCCTTGTCCCCGTAGAAGAACGCCGCCCAGGGATAGTCCGGATCCGGGGGGGTGCCCCAGGTTCGGTGTTGCCACGTCATCGTGACGTCGTCGAAGTCGAACGTCGCCGTCTGGGTGTCGGGGATGTTTGCCTTCGCATCGGTCTGGACCTGAATGCCCCCTTGGGAACTAATCCGGCGGGGCCAGCCAAGATCCAGCATCCAGCGGGCCATGTCCAGCATGTGAACGCCCATGTCGCCGATAATGCCGTTCCCGTACTCCGTGAAGTTGCGCCAGCCGCGGGGATGAACGATCTCGTTGTAGGAGCGCATCGGGGCGGGGCCGGTGTAGCGGTCCCAGTCGAGGGAATCCGGCGGCTCGATGTCCGGAGGGTTTGAGGTGTCGCGCATGTGGTAGTAGCAGCAGATTTCCACGTGCCCGACGTCGCCGAGCAGGCCCTCGTCGACGATCCGCTTTTTGGCCTCCACGAGGTGGGGCGTGCTGCGGCGCTGCAGGTTCACCTGCACCACGCGCCCGTATTTTCGCGCTGCCGCCCGCATGGCTTGCCCTTCGACGACGTCCACGCTGATGGGCTTCTCCAGGTACACGTGGGCGCCGGCCCGAACAGCCTCGATCATCGTCTTGGCGTGCCAGTGGTCCGGCGTGGCGATGATGACCACGTCGAGGTCGGTTTCGGAGAGCATCGCCCGATAGTCGTGGTAGACGGACGGCGTATTGCCGGAGGGCTGCCGTTCCGCGACCCTCCGGGCCCCTTCGGAGCGCATCTCGGTGTCCACGTCGCACAGCGCGACGACTTCGACGGGGGCCACCTGGAGGAGGCGAAAGAGACTGCTCTTTCCGTACCACCCCGTCCCGATGAGGCCGACCCGGAGCCGAGTGCCCGAAAAGGCGTCGACCGGGTTGAAGCCAGCGGCGAGCGGAAGAAGACTTCCGAGTTTAAGAAAGGTTCTACGCTTCATGGCTGCTAGGAACGTGTTGTGTTATGGTGTAGAGCGTTGAAGCCCGTGTCCCGCGGGAGAAAACACCCCGTCCGTCACAGGGCAAATACGCCGTGCTTAATTCCTCAAGAACCCAAAGGACAGATCCGGGACTCAACATGAAAATCGACCTCCAAGACGCTGTGCTGAACGCTACTCCGATGCATTCCGAGAAGAGATCGTCCAGACGTGAACGGGCGTCTGCATACCGTCGAACTTCTGCGGCTGAATTTCATCGGCGGCATATACGACGAGATTCCCGTTCCGCCGCTCAGGGACAATGCCCATTTCGTGGACTCCCCATCCCGCCGAGATCGTGTATCGTTCAAACTGATCCCCCCGATTCACGTAGCCATAAATTTTGGGGGTCGGATTGATGGGAAAATCCCATCCACCGGCAGTCATTTCTCCCACAATGAAATCCGGTCGTCCATCCTCGTTGAGGTCTCCCACAACGAGACTGTGCGGCGCATAGAGATTCCCTTCAATCCTTGTTTCCGTCCACCGACCGGTCCCGTCGTCACTCTCCCGGTCAAATAATCCCAGTCGCGCTCCCGGAATTTCAGCCTCTGCGGCGACGATCTCGACCTCGCCATCCCCGTCGAAGTCCGCTACGCCGTGCTTATTCATGCCCCCCCATCCTTCGTTGTGTTGGTCCCAGGTGCCGTACCGGTGAAACGACCATCCATCCTGACGCGGATTGGGAGGCGTCTCGATCCAATACATTCCACTGACGATGTCCTTTCGGCCGTCGCCATTCACGTCGACGATCTCCATCCCCGACTGGTCGCCACTGGGAAAGGCCCCCACCTGGTGACGAATCCAGGGCCGGGTGGGGTCCTCCGGGATCTCGAGGAAGAAGACGTCCTGCCGATCAATGTTGCCGACGACGCCCCGCACGTCCTCTCCCGAGGACTGCGCAACGGTAAACGCCTCGACATCATGCGGAGCGACCCAGTTTCCTTCTCCAGTGTCGGCGATGTAATGCCCCGTCCAATGCGGATCATTCGACGGTTCATCGAACCAGTAGAGCTTGCTTTCGGCGATTCCTTCTCCCTGCCCCCGTCCCACGACGACCTCCTGAGCCCCATCTCGATCCACGTCGAGGACAGTGCCGCCGTTCGTGTAGCGGTACTCGCCGTCGCTGAGAGTGCCCTCCTCCGTATACGGGTACTCCTCCGTCTCGGGAACGATTTGCGTCTGGTCCGAGGACCCGTACGGCCATTTTTGAAGGGGCAGCCGTCCCCAGCTGATGAACTCGCCCCCGTCCGGGGTGGAACGGTAAACGACGTTGCCCAGGTGTTTTCCGTCGAACTGGTCAAGAATCCTGTGCTTTACGACCTCAAACGGAGCGTCGTCCTGCGGGGAGTTTGGCGAACAGGCCGTCAGAAGAAACAGACCTGTTAAGATAAAAAGACGACGGACTTGTTGACTCGATTTCCAAAGCCGGCTCATAGCAAACACCTTCTCACAATGAGGATCGAACCATAAGAATAAAAGCCATTGGCGTATTGACTTACAATTGAGATCGTTTCCTCGTAGCCCGCAAAGCGCATTTGTCCTGCTCGGCATAGTTCTCTCAGTCGAACGGAAACGACTTTTCGCTCAGGGATACGACACGGCGCCGCTTTTCCCCTCCAAAAATCAGGGGATGGAAGAGAAATGAACGGAGGCCCGCATTTCTACTCGAGAGCGTGTCTCTTTCCGTCGCGAGGCCCGACCGCTCCATTCCCACAAGTCCCCTCCAAGGTCTTGGATTCTGTACTGGACCTTGGCTTTGGAGCCCCTCGTACGATCAGAGGTTCGTTCTCTTCCTCGCTTCGTCGTTCCCTTGTGTCTGATCTCACGTCCTGCTCCGCCACGGAACTCGCCCGCCGCATCCGCACTCGTGAATCCTCCGCCGTCGAGGTGCTGGAAGCCCACCTCGCCCGCATCGAGCGGTGGAATCCGGTCGTGAACGCCGTAGTGACCCTCGACGTCAAGGGGGCACGGGACCGGGCCAAAGCGGCCGACGAGGCTCTGGCGCGCGATGATGTCTGGGGACCGCTACACGGCGTCCCGTTTACCGTCAAGGATCACTTCTCGACCGCCAGGCTGCGGACCACATACGCCTTGCCCCACTACGCCGATTTCGTGCCCGAGCAGGACGCTCCGCAGGTGGGACAGATGCGCGCGGCCGGGGCCGTGCTGATGGGCAAAACGAATCTCCCCCTGGCGGGCTACGACTGGCAGTGCGTGCATCCGAATTTCGGCCGGACGAACAATCCGTGGGCCCTGAACTGCACGCCCGGTGGGAGCTCTGGAGGCGCCGCGGCAGCCCTCGCGGCCGGCCTCAGTCCCCTGGAGCTTGGGTCCGACGTGGCCGGCTCGATCCGCCTCCCGTCCCACTTCTGCGGGGTTGCTGGCCTTCGCCCCACCGAGGAACCGGGGCCCCTCCGGGGCATCCGACCGCCCGATCGCCCGGCGACGGTCCGCCACATTGTGGTGGCGGGCCCGCTGGCCCGAACGGTCGAGGACCTGCAGCTAGCGTGGACGGCACTCCGCGAGGAGGGCGAACCGCCTCCTGCTCCCGACCCCGAAGCCCTCCGGATTGCCGTGACGCCGGAGCTGGGCGGCGTACCGGTCGACACCGACACGCAGCGCGTGCTCCGCCATACTGTCGACACGTGGACCAATGCCGGATGCACCGTCGAGCGACAATCCGCCCCGATCGACGTGGACGAGGGCATTGACACGTGGGCCCACATCCAGGGCTTTGAGCTGACGGCCGGCCTTCCCGGTCCCCTGCGCGTCCCGCCGCTCAAACAGCTGGTGTGGCAGGGCTACGTCCGCTCGAAGTTTGGCTTTCTCGCCGGTCGGATGGCCCGGGGAGCACGGAGGGGCGTGCGCGGCTACTTTGCTTCCCTCGACCGTAGAGAGGCCCTCGCCCAGTCCGTTGACACTTTCCTGAGCGACTGGGACCTGTGGGTGACGCCCGTCGCCTCCATCCCGGCCTTCACACATCGCCCCACCGGGGCCGACCTCGACATCGAGGGCGTCTCGGTGCCCTACGCCCTCCCCTTCGCCCCGTACGCCTGCGCGACGGCCGTGACGGGACACCCCATCCTCACGCTGCCTGCGGGCCAGTCCGCCGACGGCCGCCCCATCGGCCTTCAGGTGCATGCCCGGCGCGGGGCGGACGCCGACCTGCTCGCTGCGGGTCGACGCCTCGAAGACGCACTGGAGCACGAGTCGTCACTCGCCCCGCTGGGGACGTGATCCACCTGCGTCCGCCGGTTGGTCCCGTATTGAACCGAAGAGATGCGAACGGTCGCTCATTCAGAGTCCGTCGGAAGCGGGGCAACCTCCACGGCCCTATCGGCTCCCCCTCGGCCAGTGTCCTTTTTTGTTTGCCCCACCACCTGTATTCTTTCAGCGGGATCGTTCCTCGTTTCCCGTTAACCTTCGGTCGTCGCTCTCTTCATTCCAACCGTACCGTGCCATGTCTGACTCGCGACGCGACTTTCTGAAAAAGAGTGCGGGCCTGGCTGCCCTCTCCGCCGCCGGACTGGCCCCACCCTCCGCCTCATCGTCGGACCGCGAGGACCACCGACCGGACGATCATCCCGAAGCGTGGAACGCCTCCGACTGGCCCATCACCGAAGGGCCGAACACGCCGAAGCTCATCATGGCCTCCAGCCCGCAGGCGGACCAGTGGGGCGATTTTCGGCAAATCAAGCAGCTCGGAGTCAACAGCGTGCTGATCTACGGGACGCCCGAGATTCCCTGGCAGGAGCGTGAGCTCCAGCACATTGTCGACACGTTCGAGCGGGCCGACCTGACGGTCCGCCACATGATGATCGGGGGCTTCGACGACGCCATGTACGGGCGCGAGGGCCGGGACGAGCAGATCGAGCACGTGCGGGCCTCGCTCCGGGCCGCCGGTGCGGTGGGCATTCCGGTCGTCGAGTACAACTGGTACGCAGATCGGCTGGTGGAGGGCTACTACCACGTCGAGGGCCGTGGGGGCGCCGGCTACACGGGATACGACTACGGCCGCGTGGACGACCTGCCGCCCGAGCCGGAGATCGGGACCCACAGTGCCGAGGACCTGTGGGACCGACTCACCTACTTCCTGGAGGCGGTCATTCCCGTCGCCGAGGAGGCCGGCGTGCGCATGGCCCTCCATCCCAACGACCCCCCGGCGCCTGTCAGTCACGGGTCCGATCAGATTATCACCACGTTCGACGAGTGGAAGCGGCTCGTCAACATCGTGGACAGTCCCGCCAACGGCATGACGGTCCACGCGGGCGTCTCCCGGGAAATCGGGGAGGACCCAATCGAGGTCGTGCGCTACATGGGCGAGCGGGATCGCATCAACCACGTCCACTACCGCAACGTGGTCGTGGAGGAGCCGACCGACAAGTACGTGGAGGTCTTTCCGGACAATGGGGAGACGGACATGTTCGGCTTCATGCGGGAGCTGGTTCGGCAGAACTACACGCGGGCCGTCTACCCGGAGCACCCGCGCGCCCTCGACTACGATCGCCAGCACGGGCACGGCATTACGGGCGCTTACGCCAACGTGGGGGGCGGTGGATACGGGGGCATGATCTACAACATTGCCTACGCCCGCGCCATGATGCAGGCGGCCTTGAGCGTGGAGGAGAAGGCCTAGTTCTTTTGGGTAGAGTCATTCCGAGCGGAGTCGAGGCGCTGTGGAGCGAGTGCTCTTGGGGTGAATCTCTCCGAATCCAGTGGAAGCGACAGTGCAGGAGCCTTCCCTCCGAATGAACTTCTCTTCCTGCAGATCTGGAGAGCTTCTGACCCCAAAAAGACCGCTTGATTCTGCCCTGGGGAGCGCGAATGGGACGCCGAATGAAGAGAACATCTTATCCGGCAGGCCGAGACGATGTGCGGGCAGCTTTGGGAAGTCCCACAGTCGCCCTCGCTACGCGACTCGACCATCCACAAGCCATAACGCCGAGTACAAAAACGCCCAGGAGAAACTCGACCAACAGCAGGAGACGGTCCAGCGACAGCGCGAGCAGCTCGAGGAGATGGACCTCATGGACGGAGAAGTCGAGCGAGCCCTGGAGCCGATGATTTCGTTTCGCGTCCAGCTCCGGGAGGAGATCGAGACCTACGAGCAGATGCGACGCGGGGACCTGTCGGCCCTTCATGACCTGCGCAGCATCGGGCGGTGGCTCATCGGGGCGCGTATTGCGAAGGGCTGGTCCCTGAGCCGGCTTGCCGATGAACTCGACGTGTCCGTCCAACAGGTGTCCCGGGACGAGCAGAACGAGTACGACGGGATCACGACCCGTCGCGCGCCGCCCCGGAATCGACATTGGACTGATCGGCGCCCCCGACCCCTGACTGCACCGACCGCGACGATCCTGTATCGGTGAGTGCCGCATCCGTGACATTCTCCGCCGTACTTTGCATCTTCGACGCGGCGCACCAGGGTTGCCCCGGGACCTTTCGGGGGAGCAATTGGACTGTGCCCGCTCGCGAGTGTCCGCCTCCGTCTCCGCGCCCCTCTCCTCGCTCCCTTTCTCCCATTCCCCCACGCCCTCATGCCCGAACTCGTCCTCATCGCCGCCGTCGCCGAGGAGAACCGGGTCATCGGAAGGGACAAGGACCTGCCCTGGCACATCCCGGAGGACCTGCAGCACTTTAAGGCATTGACGACGGGCCACGCACTGCTGATGGGGCGCCGCACGTTCGAATCAATCGTGCACCAGTTTGGCGGTCCCCTCCCCAACCGCCGGATGGTCGTGCTCACCACGCAGGGGCCGTTTGACGAGTACTCCGAGGTGGAAACCTACGGCTCTATCGACGCCGCGATGGAGGCCCTATCGGACGAGGAGGTCGTGTTTGTCGGGGGCGGTGAGTCCATCTACCGCCAGTTTCTCCCGTGGGCCGATCGGCTCGAACTGACGCTCGTCGAGGGTGACTACGAGGGCGACACCTACTTTCCGGCCTTCGAACCCCTCGTCGGGGACGAGCTCGAGGTCACCCACGTCGACGAGCGGGACGGCTTCCGGTTCGTGACCTACGAGCGCAGGGAGACGGACGAGGACTGATCGATGAGCTCCCGGGCAAAAAACGCCTCGATGCGGTCGCGCGGGCGCGTCGCGGCGGCGTAGCCGATTTCAAGGAGGCGGTGAAGATAATCCGGGGTAAAGAGCAGCATGCTCAGCCAGTCGGGGGGCGGGTCAGTTTGCCACTCCACGACATCGAGGAGGGTCCCCATTGCCCCTCCAATCTCCACCTCATAGTCGCCCGCCAGCGCCCCGAGATCAACGGAGGGACGCAGGACGAGCAGATCGATGGGTTGCAGTCGGTCTCGCTGGTCGGGCCGAATGCGTCGCACGAGTCTGTTGATCCGGCGCAGCACCGCCGCATCGTGCTCCAGCACATCGAGCATCAGCACGTTGGCGAGGATGCCCATCATCTGGAAGAGAGACGGGTAGGCCGGAGTGCGGGCCCCTTGGTTGGCCTCGGCCTGCGACCGTTCGTAGCGGGTGGAGATGACAAAAAGCCGGTCGGCGCCCATGTGCACGGCGGGCGCGAGCGGATCGAGCATGCGAAGCCCTCCATCTCCATACCAGGCGTCCCTGAGGCGCACGGCCGGGAACACCATCGGCAACGCGGTTGACGCCATCACGTGGTCGAGACTGAGCTCGGTGCGACGCCCGAGCCGATTGGGTCGCTCCCAGTCCTGCATCTCACAGCCTTGCACCCAGGTCACTGTCTGGAGGGTGGCGTAGTTGGACGTCGAGATGGCAAGGCCCTCCAGACGCCCCGTGTCCAGGTTTTCGGCGACCCCTGTCAGCTGTCCCTCCTCGTCCGTTGGGAGCCGCCGATCGAGGTAGGCCCGCAGAGGCGCAGTGTTCAGAAGGGTCTGCTTTGGACTTGGGCCGCCCCACGCCAGTGAGCGGCCCATCGCCCAGAGGGATCGTGGCGTAAAGACATCGTCCGTCGTCAGGTCCTCCCAGTAGCTCGCGAGCCGCTCGGTGCGATGGGCCCACGGACCAGGATCGGCTGCGAGATGAGCCGCATTGATGGAGCCTGCCGACACCCCCGTCATGAGGGGAACGGAGGCGTTCGGAAAGGCCTCCCCCACGTACTGGAGAACGCCGGTTTGATAGGCCGCCCGGGCCCCTCCGCCTCCGAGCACGAGCGCCGCGGACGAGTCTTCAGGGTCTGAATGAGTCGCAATGTCGGACGAATCGATGCTCATCGACTCGGTGTGATTATACAGGTTCCACCTCAGCACGCCCCAGATGTCCCGGCCCTCCTCCATTCTTTCACGCCCACACGGATCAATCGCACAGATCAGGAGGTGTGCCAGCGATACTGTCGGAGAATGTCGGGATCCTGCGTGCGCTTCATTACCGTGCCACACTTCTCGCAGTAAAAGATCACCTCCTTCACGGGCGCAGAGACCCCGAGCATAAAGAAGAAGCCAGCGCTCCATCCGTACCGGGGCTCGGCCGTCACCCGAGGATGCGTGAGATCGTTGCCACACGCACAGGGAGTGCCTTCAACGCGCTCAGCGAGGGCCTCCTTGACACTTGTCACCGACGCCGACGCCTCCCCCACGGCTCCATCCCCCGCAGACGCAGCAACCGGCTCCCGCTCCGGTTCCTGCTCAAAGTCCTCGTCGCGCCACCACATGTCTGGCTCCCCTTCCTGAAGCTCCGGCTCCCGCTCAAAGACGTACCGGTCGGCCGACCACGGACCGGGCCCGAATGCGAAGATGACTACGAGCAGGAAGAAGACGAGGGCCGAAAACTCAAGGGATTGGTCGGCCACCAACAAGCCCTGTTCGAAGTGCACCAGAAACACGGCACCGGCGAGAATCGGGATCTGAACGAGCACCGCAAGGCGAGTGAGGAGGCCCACGGTCAGCATGAGCCCTCCGAGCAAATGTGCAAACGTCACATAGTGGGCCAGTGCGGCCGAGGCAAGAGAAAACTCAGATAGATTCACAAGCACCTCTACGCCTTGACTCCCGTACGCAAATAGCACCCCGCGAACGAAGAGTCCAATGCCAAGGTAGATTCGGACGAGATCAAGGGCCGCTGCCCGGTGCTCGTTGATCCAGTCGATGAGGTCACGATAGCGAGACATGTGCGGCATCGAATCAGTTCGGGGGGCGTGGACTGCCCTGAGAAAGAGCAGCAGACGTTTGTGCCCGACATCCCTTCGGCGTTTCATTTTCTTTTTTCTTCACACGAACACGTCACGAGCGGAGGGCCTGCATCGTTCCTTGGCCGACCAGTCGAGCTCGGCGAACCGAAACGTCTTGCCTTGGCGTCCCCAACAAACATATCCGGCGGACCGGCTTACAAGAGAACCACCACCGATCCTTCCCAAAATCGGATTCTGCACTGCACATGGCCGACCTGTCCGCCTTTTCCGCTTTCCCCGACGATGCCCGGCTCTGGATTCACGCGGCCGCTGCACCGCTTTCCGAGCCCACACAGACCGCTCTTCTCGATCATCTCTCCACGTTCATGGAGGACTGGACCTCGCACGAGCGCAACGTAAAAGGGGCCGCAAGCATCTTGCACGACCGCTTTCTCGTAATCGCCGCGGCTCCGACCGGAGGCGGCGCAATTTCGGGGTGTGGGATCGACGACCTCACCCACGCGGTCGACCGCGTCGCCTCCACGCTCGACCTCGAATGGGTGCCGTCCCTTCACGTCCTCTACCGTTCTCCCGACGGGACCGTGGCAGCCGCCTCCCGACAAGCGTTTCAGCAACGCGCGGACGAGGGCCACGTGACGCCCGACACGCCCGTGTTCGACCCGAGCCTCACCACCCTGGGCGCCCTTCGTGACGGGCAGTTCGAACGACCCGCTCGCGAGTCGTGGCACGCCCAGCTCCTCGGTGCGCCGACGAGCGCTTAGTAGCGGGCCTGAGGACTCATTCTCACTCTTCCCGGGGACAGCATCAACGTCTTCGTGGCCCTGACTGCCCACGAGATGAACCCGGACCTCTTTGTGCTGGCCCGCACCGTCGATCACAACAACCGAAGTAAGCTCTTGAACGCCGGGGCCGATAAGGTCATCGCCCCGAACGAGGTGGGGGCCGACCGCATGGCTCAGGTTGTGCTGCGTCCCCACACGGACGCGTTCCTGGAGCAGGTCCTTCACACCAGCGCCCTCAGCCGCCAAATCGATGAGGTACAGGTCCACGAAAACGCGCCCCTCGCCGGAAAGACCTTGTCCAAGAGCAACTTCCGTCAGCAGTTCAAAGCCATCGTGATTGGCATCATCGACGGCGACACGGGAGCCATGACGTTCAATCCCTCTCCTTCGGAGCGAATCAGCGCCGGAGACATTCTCATCGTCCTTGGTGAAACGGACGTGATCACGACCCTCCGCGAGAAGGTGTGCATCCCATAGCAGCATCTGCCAAGAGGATCCGGGGAACGTCCACGCCCCCCACCCCCACAGGAAACGGACGCCCGATCTACGGGTAGACATGTCCCGGTCCCAGCACAGTCCTCCACCCCCATCATGCGCACTCGCACGATCGCCCTTCTCGTTGGCCTCGGCCTGCTCGTTTTTGCAACAAGCGGCCCTAGTCCCGCCGCGGCCCAGGGATATTTCGATCAGTATGCGATCGAAAACATCCTGTCGAGGCGCGCGGACAACCTCGACGACCTGCCCGAAGTGTATTACGAATACGCCGTTCTGGACGACCCGAGTGGAAATAGCGTGGTCGCCCGGAATCGGTTCTACAGCAAGCTCGGAGGCGGAGATCCCGAACTGGGTCAGGAGCGGTCTCAGCTCGTTGAACTGCTCAACCGGAAGACGGTCGAAAACACGGCTCTCGGCGACACGCTGGTCATTCCCACCCAATTCGGCCTCGACTTCCGGGCCTACTCGCCCTTTCCCCGCTACTATCCCGGGGCACATGGCTTCGAGAAGCTCTTCATTATCCACAAGGGGGTGCAGGCTTTTGCCGCCTACGAGTACGGCCAGCTCGCCCGCTGGGGCGTCGTGAACACGGGAAATCCTGACTCGACAGCCACGCCGACCGGTCGGTTCAATTTCAACTGGAAGGAAAAAGAGCGCGTCTCGACGATGAGCCCTCCCGGGGAGGAGTGGAGAATGCGCTGGGTGTTCAACTTTCACGCGGCCCGCGGCATCCACATCCACCAGTATTCAATGCCCACGGGAGGGCCCACGAGCCACGGCTGCGTGCGGCTCATCGACGCCGACGCCAAGTGGATCTACGACTGGGCCGAGCCGTGGCAAACCACGCGCGGACACATGGGGCCCTCCTCCGGTCGGGGGAACCTTTTGAAGCCCGGCACCCCGGTGCTTGTGGTGGGGGAAGAACCCTCCGGCCGCCCTAGACCCTTCGAGTACAAAAATCGCTATCCGGTCCTAAAGCGCATCGAGGTTCCAGAAAACCCGTACGACGTGCCGCCCGGCACCAAACAACAGGAGATGTGGGACCGCCTTCGACGGCAGCAGGCCTCTCGATAAGGGGGCGACCTCGCAGACGACCGCTCGTTGCCCGTTTGAGCGTTCGCCGTACCGGAAGAATTGTCGACCTCAGAGCTTACCCAGCTCCTTCTTGGGCCGACGTCGTTCGATCACGAGAAGAGCGCTCTTGAGAATCAGAGTTCGATGCATTCCGAGCGGCACGGAGCCGCTCTTTTCGCTCGTCGACGCTGTTGAGCGTGGGGGATCGGAGCCGATCGGACGCCCGACTCTCGGACGAGATCTGCTCCATCACAGTTCGATCGCGGAAGACCTCCTCATCCGCAATCGGCCGCATGATGCGCCCGAAACGGGGAAGCCAGCGCTCTCCGTCCCACGAGAAGTAGGTCAGGACCGCTTTTCCCACCACGTGCGTCATGGGCACAAAGCCCCAGAATCGACTGTCCTGGGAATTGTCCCGATTGTCTCCCATGGCAAAGAAGTAGTCCTGCTGGAATGTGTAGGTGGTCGTCCGCCTCCCATCAATCGCAAAGGTGGAGTCGGTCATCTGCTGGGCGGCGTGGCCCTCGTACTTCACAAGGACGGGTTTGTACAGGTCCCAATTCTTCCCCGTAAGCTCAACGGTCTCTCCCTTCTTCGGAATGTGAACGGGCCCATAGTTGTCCGGCGTGTACCCGTGTCCTGAGGGGTACATCAGCTCGCTGTAATCGTCATCCCGCAGAACGTAGGGATCGATGGATTTCACCCAGGACCGCTGGCTGATCCGTCGCGCCCCGGCGGGGGTCGCCAGAATGCGCACGGTGGTTTCCTCCCGGGTCCGTCGCACTTCACTCACGCCCATCTCTTCCATGCGGCTCCGGGGAATCTGATAGCGCGCGTCGCTTTTGGTGACGGTCCAGTATTGCTGCATCCCCCGACCCAATGGAAGCGGCTGCCCGTCGACGTGGACGAGCTTGTCCCGCACTTCGATCGTCTCACCGGGCATGCCGATGACGCGCTTCACGTAGTGAATCTTCCGGTCGACCGGTCCCTCATCGGGCGGGTAGTTGAACACAATCGGGTCCCCCCGCTGAATCTCGGAGAAGCCGGGAAGGCGCTCGTAGGGAAACTCGACGCCAGGAAGGTGAATCGAGGTAAGCGGAATGCCGATCGACATCGGCATCCGGGGCCCGTAGTGCAGCTTCGACACGACGAGGTAGTCTCCCACGAGCAGGTTTTCTTCCATCGACGGCGTGGGAATGCGGAAGAGGTCGAACAGTAACGACCGCACGATGAGCACAATGATGACGGCCACGATGAGAGACTCTCCCCATTGACGGAGTTCGCTCTTGGGGGCCTCTGAAGCTTCGCTCGAATCGTGAGTCGCCATACTGGGTGGGGGAAAATCAGTCGAGATCGGTCGATCCGACGAGAACTTACGGGGAGCTATCGCCGGAGGAGGGAGAGGATTCTGACGTTTGTACGGTGTCGAGACGAGCCCGCTGTCCAGGGACAACGGCGGTACCGGAAATCTGTTCGTGGACGAAGGCCTGGCCGTCGAATCCGGTACGGTACCAGCGCTCGCGACGATCGTCGTAGTAGTAGTCGAGGTAGGGGGCCGGTTCCGAGTCCCTGAGGGGAGCCAGCAGGGCATCACGGAGGGCCGGGAGTTGATCGCGATACCGCCGCTCCACGGTGAGGATGAGGCCTCGCCCCGTGGGCCCCTCGGCGTCCATGACCTGAACCGGAATAGAGTCGTTCACGACGAACCAGTATTCGAATTGCGGTCGCTCGCCGGGGGGCTTTTCGAGGGGAGAATCGGCAAGCGTCCGGGTCGGGTCCCCAAACTGGGCCTGGAGGCGTGCACGGAGGTCCACGGTTCGCGTCGTATCGAGGAAGGTGTGACGGCGGGTCTCCCCGAGAAAGGCCCACTCTGTATCCGCAAACCGCTGTTGGAACCAGCCTTGCTCCAGGCGTCGCACGGAACGCACGTCCCGGAGAACAAACGACGGCTCATCGGCCGTCGCGGCACTTCGGGAAGACCCGGTTGAGGCCAGGGTGTCGGTGGGAGTGGGAAGGTGTTCGGGGGAGTAGACGGGCAGCCCCCCCTCCCGCTGCAGATAACGACGCGCAAGAGTCTCGAGACGGGCCTTCCGATAGCGCTCGGCGAGGCCGTCTTCGTCGTCCCGCCCCGCCGTCTGGGCCGCTGCCGGAACTGATTCGACGCTCCCGACCAGCAGGACCCATCCCACAAGGAGAACAACGGGGCCTACGGCACAGTGTCTTTCGCGGCGCATAGACCGTCTCGGCCCGCACGTCCTGCTCGAAGCCGTTTGTGCCCGTCGGTGCGAGGCGAAAGAGGAGTGGGACCGAAGGGATAGGAATCTGGTGAGGAAAGCAGTACTTTCTTTCACCGGGGCCGTCGCGTTGCGTATTGCATATTGTGGAGCGCGTGGAGACAATTACGAAATACGCAACCCGAAATGCCAATTCCAGCATCCCGACTGCTCTTGCCCCCCTTCACAATTTTCTATCTGTTGTCGTTAGTCTTCGTCCATCGAGAGAATGGCAAGAAACGCCTCCTGCGGCACGTCGATCTCGCCCATCTGCTTCATGCGCTTCTTGCCCTCCTTCTGCTCCTCCA
>CAYRPX010000026.1:0-18817 GCA_964426195.1 uncultured Salinivenus sp. | reverse complement strand
CGGACGCCACGGTCCCGATTCTGCACGCCCTGGATCGGGGTGGGGTCGACTTCATCGAGCTCGGAATGCCCTTCAGCGACCCATTGGCCGAGGGCCGTCCCATTCAGCGGGCCAGCACCCAGGCCCTTTCCCACGGCGTCACCTTAACTGACACCTTCGAAACCGTTGAGGCATATCGGGCCGAGAGTGACACCCCCCTCCTCCTCATGGGCTACGTGAACCCTGTGCTCGCATACGGAACCGAGGCGTTTTGCCGGGACGCAGCGGCGGCCGGGGTCGACGGACTGATTCTGCCCGACCTTCCCCCCGAAGAAAGCAATCGACTTCGCCAGGTCGCGGCGGCCCACCACCTCGACCTGGTCTTTCTTATTGCCCCCAACACCTCTGACGATCGCATCAGCAGCATCGACCGGCGGGCCACCGGCTTTGTGTATGCTGTGAGCGTGACGGGCCTCACTGGAAGCAACCTCTCCGAAGTCCCCCCCGTGGACAAATACCTGCAACGCGCTCGGCGATTGGTGGGGCAGAATCCCCTCCTCGTGGGCTTCGGCATTAAATCGCACGAGGACGCGATGCGCTTGAGCCGACATACCGACGGTTTCATCGTAGGCTCGGCTCTTATCAACCGCGTATCGGCGCTCTGGGATGATCCCGACACCTCATTGGCCGATCGACTCGAGGCCGTCGAAGCATTCGCTCGTCACTTAAAGTACGGCGACCCGGCCCCCACAGAGGAGCCCTCTTTCTCCGAATCGGCCTGAGTGTTGTTGCTGTCTCCGCTTCCTCCCCCTTTCGGCGCGGTAATAAGCGTCTCGCTAATTCCAGAACGGTCTTTTGGGGAGCAATCCTGCCCCCCAAACGTGTCATTTGCAAAGTGTCGTCGACGTGACTCTCTCCTGATCGACTGCGCCCTATGAGTTCTTCCGTCATTCGCTCACGGTCCTTGATCTGGACCTTTCTCGTGAGCGTGGTCTTCCTCTTCTTTCTCGGCGGCTGTGAAGGCGACTATCGCCCGCGGGCGACAGGCCCCGAAGGAGAGGTCGTAGTGGTTATGGACAGCACCCACTGGACCGGGGCCCCTGGAGAGGCGCTTCGGGAGAACGTAGCCCCCTGGGTCCAAACTCTGCCTGTCACCGAACGGTACTTCCAGTTGCGCCACCTGGAACTCACCGAGGGGAGGTTTAACCGCATTAAGGATATGAAGAACGTCATCATTGCCGCCTCGCTCAGCGATTCCACGAACGAAACCTCTTTTCTGCGCCGGCGGCTCTCCGACAAGGCCGAACAGGCAATCCAGAACGGGCAAACGGCTATGGTTTCGAAACCCAATCTGTGGCGTCGGAGCCAGCGCATTTATTACGTGGCCGCCGCCACACCGGAGGCCCTTAGCGAGACCTTTCAAAAGCAAGGTGTAGAGATTCGGAACACCTTCAAGGAGGTCACCCTGCAGCGATTAGAACGGGAGATGTACGAGAAGGCCCGGCAGACGTCGATCGAGGACACTCTGATGAAGCGACACGGATTTGCCGTTAACGTTCAACACGACTTTCAAATCGCCGTGGACACGACGACGGCCTCGGAGGGCTTTATCTGGTTGCGTCGCATTTTGACTGAAACGCGTCGCGAGTTTCTCCTCTACTACATCGAAGACGTGAGCCCGAATCAAATTACGCCGGAGTGGATCTACGCGACTCGCGATTCTTTGACGCGAAAACACCTCCGCGGCAACGTGCAGGGATTCGTCCAGGTCGACTACCGACGTCCGCTGAAAACCCAACAGCTCTCCTTCCTGAACCGCTACGGCTACGAAA
Source organism: uncultured Salinivenus sp. (assembly GCA_964426195.1). Taxonomy (GTDB): domain Bacteria; phylum Bacteroidota; class Rhodothermia; order Rhodothermales; family Salinibacteraceae; genus Salinibacter. The sequence goes on along the minus strand of CAYRPX010000026.1, from coordinate 17,006 downwards.
CGCGGGGCTTATGGTACATGGTTACCCCTGTTCAGGGAAGCAATGAGGTTCGTCCTGTGGGCGGAGGGGGTCCCTTCGTCAACTATACCTTTTACGACCAGGAGACGGATCGCGTCTACATGATGGACGGCTCCGTCTTCGCTCCCGACTATGACAAACTGGAGTTCCTCCGCCAGATGGAGGTCATGGCCCGCACCTTTCGTACCGCCGAATCCTCTCGAACCGCCGGGGACCGCCCCGTTGCCTCGGAATGATCGACAGGATTGATCCCCTCCTCCGCCGTCTCTCTATCCCCCCCCTTCCCGTAAGCCGGGCGCTCCTCGGAGGCGTCCTCGGCCTCTGCCTCCTGACCGCCTGCTCCTCTTTTTCCTCGAATGGGAAGCGCCTTCCGGACACCACCTTCACCAAGCTGTTGACCGAATTCCACGTGGCAGCGGCCCGGCAAACCACCGAAGCTCCCTCTCCGCCGGATCTCCGTGACTCCATCCTTGCACGCTACGACGTACGCCCGTCGGCCTTTGAAGCCACCTTGGAGTACTACAGCCGACATCCGAAAGCCTTCGAACTGCTCTACCAATCTGTGACCGACACGCTTCAGGCCCTGCAGTACACCAAAGAGCAACGCACACCTACTGACGGCGTCCCCGATTCTCTCTCGAGAGCAAAACAGTCCGAGGAGCGTTCCCCGTAGACAGGTTTCCTCACATCCACTCCTCAGCCTTCTCGGTTAGCCGAAACTCCCCCTCTAGGGGCTTCTCGAGCGTCAGGTAGTCTTCTGTCACGAGCCAATTAACCAACTTCTCGATTCGATGAGGTGGCAAGGGCGGCTCGTCGAACCACTCCACCTGGGGAACTGACGCATTCACTTGTTCCAAAATGTGACGGAGCACGGGTTCATCGTCCGGCGTGACGGCAGAAGGCTGATGCCGACCGAGGCACACGTCACAGGCTCCACACTGCTCCGGCGCTTTTTCGCCAAAGTAGGTGAGCAGTGCGTGCCGACGACAGGTGACCGATCGCGCGTAGCGCAGCATGTGTTCGAGCCGCGTCTCCGCCCGTTCGCGGGCATTCTGAACAGCCCGGTCGTCCACCGGGAGTTTGGCGGCCCTCGGAAAGGCAAGTTCGATCCGCAGGGCCGCCCCAGGAGGTTGCCACCGCACCAAGCTCCGCTCCTGCAAGTATTGCAGGCCGCGTCGAAGTCGCCTTCGCGAAAGATCCGTTCGGCGCGCGAGGGCCCGTAGATCGAGGGGCCACCACTCGCGAAAGGCATCCGCGTGGACGCTCCGGAGAAGGTTCCGCGCAAACTCACGTAGCGCTCGGTTGTCCACACTGTCGGCGAACTCCCGCACCTCGCGCACCGACCGGGTAAACTGAATCAGGCCAAAGTGTTGGCGGCGAGGAAGAACCGACCAGGCGCCCTGCCGATCAATGAGCTCGGCCGCCGTCCGAACTTTCGTTCGCGAAAAGCCCGTCGTCTTGAGGACCGCTTCCAGGTTGACCACAAGGGGCCCATCTGGCTCCGAGCCGATCGGGACCTGTCCCACACTGCAGACCGCATTGTACACCTCCCGGACCTCTGAGGCCGTCGGATGGGACGCTTCGATGAGAGAAGCCTGTGTGTCGGCGTCCGGAGGACGATAGAGCAAGACTGCGTGGGCCTCCTCCCCATCCCGACCGGCCCGCCCGGCTTCCTGGTAGTAGCTCTCCAGCGACGAGGGAAGATCCGTGTGCACCACGAAGCGAACATCGGATTTGTCGATCCCCATTCCGAACGCGTTCGTCGCCACCATGATGCGGACCTCGTCGTCTACCCATGCCGCCTGCCGTGCTTCTCGCTCCCCGGACTCCAATCCTCCGTGATAGCCTGCCACTGAAACTCCGTGGTTCCGGAGCCGGTTTCGCCACCGCTTTACCCCTCTTCGGGTGGCGGTGTATACAATGCCGGTTCCCGAAACTCCATCGACCACCGCGCGGAGCTTCTTCCACTTGTTGTCGGTCCGAAAGACCGACCAGACGATGTTGGGACGATCGAAGCCGCGCACGACTTCGGTCGCATCCGACACGTCTAGGAGATCAAGAATGTCTTGCCGAACCGTGGGGGTTGCCGTGGCCGTCAGAGCGACGGTGGGCGGATCTCCCAACAGCTCCCGCCCCTCTGGAATGTCCATATAGGCGGGGCGAAAGTGATGCCCCCACTCGCTCACGCAATGCGCTTCGTCGACGGCAACGAGCGACACATCCAGGCGACCCGCCCGGGCCCGGAACACATCGGTGGAGAGTCGTTCGGGGGCCATGTACACGAGGTCGTACTGCCCATACTCGGCGTTCGTCCATCGCTGTTCGACCTCGTACCCGGGCAACGTGCTGTTGATAAACGTGGCGGACACTCCCTGCGCCTGCAGCGCCTCCACCTGGTCCCGCATGAGAGCAATCAACGGGGAGACCACGAGCACACAGCCGTCTGTAAGCACCGCCGGGAGTTGGTAGCACAGCGATTTGCCGCCGCCCGTGGGGAGCACCCCCAGAACGTCTCGGCCGTCGAAGAGAGCCTCCAGCACGGCCTCTTGTCCGGGTCGGAAAGCCTCAAATCCCCATCGGTTCGCCATCGCCCGGCGCGCCGCCTCCAGCGTGAAGCTCGAAAGATCACTCATCAAAGGCGAGAGGATGCGGAAAGATCGTCAGCAAAGTTTCGATCGGTAAGAACCGCCGGACATCCATTCCAATTTCAGCGTTCACCTGTTATGTTTGACTCCGGGTCGTCGTTCGACGCATCCCCAGCCCAAAACGCCCAATGCAAAATCCTTCACGCAAAATGGCGGCTCCTTCCGTCTCCATCATCATCGTCTCCTGGAACGCTCGATCGGTGGTGCAAAAGTGCCTCCCTTCCGTCGTAGCCACCGACTACCCGAACTTCGAAATTATTTTCGCCGACAATGCCTCCACGGACGGCACAGCCGCCTGGATCGCCCAGCAATATCCTGAAATTAAGATCGTGCGCCACCCCGAAAACTGGCTCTTCTGCCGAGGCAATAACGCCGCGTTGCCCCACGCCACGGGCCGCTTTGTCGTGCTCCTGAACAACGACGTGGAAGTCCCGCCCGGGTGGCTCTCCCCCCTCGTCGAGGCCGCCACCCAACACCCCGACGTGGCCGCCGTGCAGCCCAAGATGCTTCAGTACGACGACCGAGAGCGCTTCGAGTACGCAGGCGCAAGCGGCGGTTTCATCGATCGCGTGGGCTACCCCTTCACCCGGGGCCGTCTCTTCGACACGATGGAGCCCGATCAAGGCCAGTACGACGATGCCCAGGACGTTTTCTGGGCCACCGGTGCCGCCCTTCTACTCCGGCGCTCGGCCCTCGACGAGGTGGGTCTCCTCGACGAGCGGTTCGAGATGCACATGGAGGAAATCGACCTCTGCTGGCGATTGCAGCGGCACGGCTACCGGGTCCGGGTTGAACCCGAGAGCACAGTCTACCACATTGGAGGAGCTTCTTTACCGCAGTCCTCTCCCCGGAAAACGTACTATAACTTCCGCAACAGCCTGCTCATGCTCTACAAAAACCTGCCGGCGGCAGCCTGGCGCAGAACCTTTCCTCTTCGCCTCGCCTGCGACACCGCTGCTCTGGGCCGTGCCCTCCTCCGGGGCCGGGTGCAGGAAGCCCGTGCCATGATCCGGGCCTACCGCGACGCCCTCCACATGCGACGACACTACCGAAACGAGCGTCCAGAGCCGTCCGACACGACGGTGCTCCCCCCGTACCGTGGGCTCGTCCCGGTCGACTACTTTCTTCGCGGCCGCCACACCTTCACGGAACTGTCGGCCTCAAATTTCGACCGGTTGGAATGAGGGAGCCTCAATCTTCAATGGTCTCCGCCGACTCCGGCGACGGCGGCTTGTTGCGCCGCCAGACGACAACCGCTACCGCTACCAAGACAACAACCATGCCCACGATCGAGGTCGTCGGGGGCACCTCTCCAAACAACACGTAGGCAAGGATCGATGCCCCCACCGGTTCGAGCAGGGCCAGCATGCCCACAATGGCGGCTGGCACGTGCTGAAGCGCGTAGTTGAAGGAACCGTGTCCCAACACCTGAGGCCCGAGGGCAAGCCCCACACACAGCCCGTAGACGGACCAGGAGTGGCCAAGCAACGGGGTCCCCTTCACCGCGGCGGTCCCAAGGGCCGTGAGCGCAGCCACAGTGTAGAGCGGCGTCACGTACGCCAGCCACGACACCTTCTGCCGAACGACGCGCCCAATGAGCAGATAGAGGCTCACGAGCACGGCCCCTCCGAGGGCGAGCGAGTTTCCCCAGAGCGCTCCACGTCCCAGAGCAACCGTTCCGGCATCGGCCCAGCCGATGAGGGCAGCGCCTGCCACCGCGGCTCCAATGGCGCCCACCGTCGTAAGACGCAGGCGCTCGCCCAAAATAAGGTAGCCGAGCACCGCAAGCAGGATCGGGCTCGTCGTGACGAGCACAGAGGCGCTGGCCACGGTCGTGTGATAAAGCGACTCAATCCATGCGATAAAATGGAATCCCAGAAACACACCGGCCCCGACAATGAGGCCCACGTCTAGATACGTGAACCGCCGGATTTCCGGGCCACTGCGAACCGCCGCCGCTGGGAACAACACCGCCGCCGCGGTCACCGTCCGCCACACTGCAATCGCGAGACCCGGCACGTCGCCCGCCCATCGGACGAGGATGGGAGCAAAGGCAAAGCTGATAACCCCGAGGATCAGGACGACATAAATCCGAGAGGGCCAGTCGGAGGACATCACACTTGGACCGGAAGACGGCCCCTACCGGATCCGATCCATCGACTCCACGAGCTCAATATCGTTCTCGATGCCCCGGCGAGCCAGAAGAAACAACCCGTACGCGACAATGGGAAGCAGCAGCGGAAGGGTCCGACTCCATAGAATTCCGGACGGCCCCGCAATAGTCAACGTCCCGGCCGAATACATTCCCCCGTAGAGCACGCCGGCCAGAATCAAGGTCAGAATCTGGACGCCAACGACGACTGTCCGCTGCGTCTTTCGTTGGTCGTACAGGAAGATTGCGCCGAGTGCCGTTCCCACCGTCGCAATTAGAAGCACAACCAAAGAGGGAACGAACCAAGAGAACTGGCTTGCAGCAACGCCACTCCAGGGGGTCTCAAAGAATCCCAGTGCGCCCACCCCAAGGGCGCCGAACAATAAATAGACAGTTTGTATGCGTTGAATCATAGCAGACCGGGTCGCACGACAGATTATGCCTCTACCTGTTCGGCCACATGATCGACGAGTGCGCTGGTAAACTCGGAGGTCGTAGCGTCCCCTCCCACGTCCTGAGTGAGCACTTCCCCGCTCCGGTACACCTCAACAAGGGCGCGCTCAATGGCCGTAGCGGCATCTTCCTCGTCAATGTGGCGGAGCATCATCACCGCTGTACGAATCATCGCCGTAGGGTTCGCCGCGTTCTGGCCCGCGATGTCGGGCGCGCTTCCGTGCACCGCCTCGAACACCGCCAATTCATCGCCGATGTTGGCTCCGGAGGTCACCCCTAATCCGCCAACCAGCCCGGCCGTGAGGTCACTCAGGATGTCCCCAAAGAGGTTCGTCGACACGATGCAGTCGTAGTTCTCAGGATTCGTAACGAGCTGCATGCATAGATTGTCGATGATCCGATCGTCGAACTCGATCTCGGGGTACTCGGCAGCGATCTCCCGGCCGATGTCGAGAAACAGGCCCGACGTCTTCTTCAGGATGTTGGCCTTGTGGGCCAGAGTCACGTGCTGCCGGTCATTCGCCTGCGCGTATTCAAAACAGAATCGAATGATGCGCTCCGACCCCTGCTTGGTGACCCGGGCAATCGAATCGGCGATTTCGAGTCGTTCGTCGAAGTACTCGATGCCCGAATAGAGGCCTTCCGTATTTTCGCGAAAGATAATCAGATCGACATCATCGAAAGGGGTCTGGAGCCCCTGAAGAGACGTGGCCGGCCGCACGTTTGCGTAGAGATCGAGACGCTGGCGTAGCTGTACGTTTACGCTCGTAAACCCCTGTCCCACGGGCGTCGTTACGGGACCTTTTAAGGCGGTGCCCCGCTCCTGAATGGAGTCGATGACATCGGGAGGCAAGGCGGGGCGTCCCCGTTCCACCGCCGTCGCTCCGATGACGCGATGGCGGTCCCATTCGACCTCAACGCCGGCCGCCTCAATCACTTGCACGGCAGCCTCAACGACTTCAGGTCCAATGCCGTCTCCGGGAAGTAGCGTGAGTTGATGGGCCATAGACCGTACAGAAGTATGAGTGAAAGAGGAAGCGTCTGTTTAGCAGCAAGAAGCCCCACCCGTCCTTGAAATTCGGGAGGATCCCAATACGGGAGCGTACCAAACAAAAAAGCCCTGCCGAAAAGCAGAGCTTTTTTGAGCGAGAGAGTCTCACTATTGAGACGGGGGCGGTCCCTCGCGGCCCGAGGAGTAATTAATACGGAGCGCGTTGGCCTCCCGAAGCTCTTGCTGAACTTCATTCACGATCTCCATCTCGGACTCGCGGTCCACTTTGAGGGACACAATCAACCTCGGCTGTTCCTGCAGCTTATTATACATGATCTGCCGGATGGCGCGCCGGTCTTCGATCAACGCGTCATCGATTTGGATGGCCGTTTGTCCCTTGTTTTCTCCGCGCTTGAGCGGCCCGATGTGCACCTTCGAAATCAATCGCTTTTGATCAATTTTGGTCAACGCCTCCGCCTGCGGCAATTGGGTTCGAACCTGAATGTCGGTCTCCCGAAGCACCGTAGCCACCATGAAGAAGATCAACAACATGAACACGATGTCCGGGAGTGAAGCGGTCGTAAACTCCGGCTCCGTACTCGAACTTCGCCGTTGAAACTTCTGTGACGCCATGAGAAGAGGGATGTAAGTGAGTAAAGAGTGAAAGTGAGCAGGATGTCCGAATCACCTCAGAGAACCTACTCCCCAGTATCTGGTTCAGCGATCGAAATCTGTGCCCCAAATGCATCGCGGATTCTATTATCCTCCTCGGGGCCGAGCTGATTGTAGTATTCTCGATAACTGGAGTAGGTCTGATCGAGTCCCGCCGTGCCTCCCTCGGGTCCGGGAAGGCGGTTCGTCCGCGAGATTTGGTCCCAAATTTCCCGGTAGGCCATCCAGACCTCATCAAGAACATCGATGTAGGTGCTATAGGGCGTTTGGGCGTCCGTCTTAATGGAAATGACCGCGTCATCGGGGCTGACGGATAGGTCCGGGTTGTCCCCGTAATTCAGCACATGCTTCTTCACGCGATCACGAATTTGTGCCACGGAGGCCTGCTCTTCCTCGACCAGTACGTCGCCCTGGGCATTCACCAGCACATTCATGAGATTACGCTCCTTCACCGGAGGCGGTTTTTGATCCGGGTCCAGCTTCGGGGGAAGGGTCATTCCGATCCCTGTGTCCACGTTAATCGTCGTGGTAACCAGGAAGAAGATCAGCAACAAGAAGGCAATGTCGGCCATTCCCGCAGTGGGAATGGAAGCCTCATCCCGGTCCTCACGTCGTTTGTCCAGCAGTCCAGCCATAACAAGTTACAGCTACCAGTGTACGATTCAGCGAAGGCTCGCACTAGGAAATCAACAGCTTTCGCAGCCCTGTTAATAGCAGGGAAAGGGCTGCGAGGCCGAACATGACGACGAGCGTATAAATGCCGGCCTGGACCCACGTCTCCATCGTAAATCCGAGAACTGCGAGAAGAACCCCCGGAATCGAAATGATTACGATGCTCAACGGATTCAATTTTCCGTAAAACACGCTCCGCAGCCCGAAGATTCCCATGCCGAGAATGCTCAATCCGGCGAGGGCAATGGCGGTCCAAATGGCGATCGGGAGAATGGCGTTCTGACTCATAAGCAGGATTTCGGTCTATCGGTTGAAAGGACAAAAGAGTAGGAGGCGGGCCCTGCTCAAAGCAGCGAACAGAGCCCTCCGTCAGGCCACTACTCTTCTCGTTCGCCAACGCTCTCCGGAATCGACTTTTCAGCGGTTGCCGACTCGCCTCGTTCCAGGGCCACGAGCGCGTCGACCAGCTCGATGGACGCATCTTCCATTTCGGCCACCAGCCGGTCGATCTTCGACACGGCGTAGTTGTAGAAAAACTGGAGGATCACCGCTACAATCAGACCGAAGGCGGTCGTCAGCAAAGCAATCTTAATTCCCCCGGCCACGAGACGCGGAGAAATGTCCCCAGCTTGCTCAATTGAATCGAACGCCTCGATCATTCCGATGACGGTTCCGAGGAAGCCGAGCATCGGCGCCACACTAATGAAGAGGGACAACCAGACGAGGCCGCGCTCCAGGAAGCTCATTTCAATAGAACCGTAGGACACGACGGCTTCTTCAACGGCGTCAATGCCCTCGTCGGCCCGGAGGAGACCCGCCTGGAAGACGGACGCTACAGGTCCTCGCGTGCTGGCGCATTCCTCCTCGGCCGCCGGGATTCCTCCCTCATCGAGGGCCTCCTTCACTCGTTGTAGGAAGGCCTGCGTGTTGATGTCGGCGCGATTCAGAGAAATAATGCGCTCAAAAGAAATCGCGAGGCCGATGATAAGGCAGATGAGAACGGGCCACATCCATTCTCCTCCCTCATTGAAGCGCTCAACGAGGGCATTGATGGCACCGCCTCCACCGGCATCTTGGGGCAGCAGAAGCAAAAGTTGAACCGACAGCTTATCCAGAATCACCATAAGTGGCTAATGCTCAGTCGAGTCTGTTGGAGGATCAAGATCAGGGTGCAGGTGCGATACCGGCCTTTCTCAATTCCCTCGGACAAAGGTGCAGTTCGTTTTACTGAATCTGCGCCCGACGGAGCGGGGTGCCGTACGTTCGGGGACCGGTCTCACACGTCGTGATGTTGGTACTGGTTACGGCACACTACGAAGCAGATCAGTAGGGGGCCTGCTCCACGTCTACCTAGTATACGTAGCTCGGCAGAGGTTGTCAAAGAGATCGATTGTCAGGCGTCAACCCGGAAACATCTTCGTCCACGTTTTTCCTGAGCGGGGGAAGAACACCCGAGACTAGCAAATCAACCGGACAGTACTACATAGTACCCTCGGTATAAAGGGCTACGGAGACAAGACACTTCCGTTTTTTCTATATAGTCCTAACGAGATCCCGAGAATCCAGTTTTGTTCGCCAGGGAGAGTGGGGAGCTCTGCATCGAAGAAGGCACTATTTTACGTGAAGACCCGCGTAAATAATAGTCCTATGGACGGTCCTCTGCTCGTCGATCCCTCTCGCGGACGCCGGATTCTGGGTCCCTTTTCATTGGAATCAATTTGGAACGATGGTATGTTGCGATCGAGAAGTCGGCAATGCAAGCCCACCGAATCACGTTTGCCTTCTCCACGAGGTTCTCCCACGGACATGAGCAACGACGATGTCGCCCAGATTCTACAGGAAGCAGCCGACCTCTTGGAACTTACCGGAGGCAATCCCCACCGGGCCCGCGCTTTTTCCCGGGCGGCCCGCTCTCTGAGGGGGCTCGAAGATGAGGTCACGGATCGACTCGACGAGGGCACCCTCATCAACGTTCCGGGCATTGGGAAGGCCATAGCCGAACACGTCCAAGACATTGTTGAGGGGGGCTCGTTCGATCTACGGGATAAACTCCTTAGCGCTGTTCCCCCGGGCCTGATGGACGTGATGCGCGTGAACGGGTTGGGGACGAAACGGACCCGTCGGCTGTGGACGGACCTCGACGTTACGTCACTCGACGAACTCGAACAGGCCGCGGAGAAGGACCAGATCACTACCCTTGATGGGTTTGGCACGAAGACGCAACAGAATATTCTCAAGAATCTCCGCCAGTTGCGACGCTATGACGCGCAGTGGCGGCTCGCTGACGCCTGGACGGCACTGAACCCGCTCCTGCAAGAACTACGGGCGATCGACGCGGTGGATCGTGCCGAGATCACCGGCCCCCTCCGTCGCCACCAACCGACCGTCGAACAGGCCGAGGTGGTAACAGGCACTGCGGAACCTGGAGCAGTCCAGAACTGGATCTCGTCTCGTCTGCAGGATGCTTCCTCCGACAATGAGTCCATCGTCACGGGTCGACTCCCCGAAGGCCTCCCTGTCAGGGTGCACCTCGCTGCACCCGACCAGTTTGGAACCGTATTGTGGCGCACTACCGGCACCGCGGATCACTGCTCGGCCGTGGAGACAATCAACGGTCCGCCCGCGCATCACGCCGACGAGGAGTCGCTTTATGGTGCCGCCGGGCTCGTACCCATTCCGCCGGCGCTTCGCGAGAACCGGGGCGAAGTGAAGGCCGCCGCCGAGGACGCTCTGCCGTCTCTCCTTACCCGCGACGATCTCGCGGGATGCCTCCATAACCACTCCACCTACAGCGACGGTTCCCAGTCCCTCCGCCAGATGGCCGAGGCCGCTCGAAATCAGGGCTTCTCCTATTTTGGAATCTGCGACCACAGCCAGTCGCTCCGCATTGCCGACGGGCTCTCGCCCGAGCAGGTCCGTAAACAGCAGGCTGAAGTGAATCGCCTTAACGAGGCATTCGTCGAAGACGCAGGGGAGGCCTTCCGCATCTTCCACGGCATTGAAAGCGACATCCTCAGCGACGGAGCACTGGACTACGAGCCGAACGTGCTCGACCTCTTCGACTTCGTCGTAGCGAGCGTCCACACCGGCTTCAATATGAGCGAGAAGGAAGCCACGCAGCGGCTGGTTCGGGCCGTAGAGAACCCTTATACTCGAATCCTCGGTCACCCCACCGGCCGCCTGCTTCTTCAACGTGAAGGGTACCCGATCGACCACACCCGCGTTATCGAGGCCTGCGCCGAACACGACGTGGCCCTGGAGCTCAACGCCAATCCTCACCGGCTCGACCTCGACTGGAGCTGGATCCGACGAGCCACGGATCGAGGAGTCCTCATCTCGATCAATCCGGATGCGCACGCCATCCGGGAAATTGACTATATGAAATGGGGGGTGGCGGTGGGACGAAAAGGCTGGTTGACTCCTCCTCAGTGCCTGAACGCAAAATCCCTGAACGCTTTCACGCGGTGGCTCGACGAAGAAAGTCCGTAACTCCAGGCTTTCCTGCCAGTTGGTCGCTCCGTTTCCCGTCCTCTTCTCCCTCGTGTCTCGACGCGTATACATTGGGCTCGTATTTCTACTACTCCTGACAGGGAGCATCCTTCTGTGGTGGACACTCACAGGCCCGAAGACGGCCCCCCCCCCTCAGCAGTCGATCGAAAGCCTGTCGGAACCTGTCTCGATTGGTTGGACCGGCGAACACACGGCTGTCCTTAACGCCTCCAACGACACCGATGCCCTCGCAGCCCTGGGCTACGTACACGGGATGACGCGGCCATGGACCGTTACCCTGTTGAGCCGGACCGCGCGGGGAACTTTATCGTCGACATTTGGCGCTGGGCTCGTGCCGATCGACCGACACACCCGACGGCTCGGCTTTGCCCACCACGCCCGACAGACCTACGACCTGCTCTCCCCCACCGACCAGCGACGCCTCCAGGCCTACGTCCGTGGCATAAATGCGGCCCTTCAATCGGACCGGGTTCGCCAGCGAGATCGCTTCGCCTACCTCGACCTCACCCCTCACCCCTGGGAGCCTTGGCAGCCCCTGGCCATCGAACGCCTGCTGGCGTGGCTGGGAACCGACTTCCCTTCTTCAACCGAAGCCGAGGAGCCCGAACTCACCGATTTCCGCGTCGCAGATCGCTACTTGCGACGCTGGCTTCACCTGCACGGTCGGTCGCGGAGCATCGCGTGGGCGGCCCAGCCCAAGGTGGACTCTGGTCGCACGGCTCTTTTTGCCCGCCACGTTCTTGGCGCTACAGCCGATCCTGTTGTTCAGGAAATCGAGGTCCGACGCCCGAACACCCCGCCGATCCTTTTCGCCTCTCTACCAGGCACTCCTCTCTTTCCAACCGGCACGACCGGTCGCCGGGCGTGGACCTACCTGTTGGACAGTTCCACCCAGCTCGACCGGATCGACGTGGACTCAACCCGCTTCCGGGTCCGTCATGAGCGAATCAAGCCGTCTGAAGGGAATGAACGACTCGTAGAGATCCGCCGGTATGACCAGGGACTGGTTCTGCCCTCGTCGGGCTCCGACTCGGCCTGGGTCATGCAATGGCCCGGTTTACGAGAGGGAAGCGACCTTCCCCAATGGATGGCTGTTGGGGGCCTACGGTCCTCCGTCCCCCCAACGGCAGCCGCCCCGACTGCCTTCCAATTGTTTAGCGGGGATGGCCTTGCCGTGGACTCAGCCGGCAATTGGACGGTAAAGGGGAATCCCCCCGTTGTGGAACGTGGAGAGGGAACGATTCTGGTGGGACGCTCCCCCTGGGCGCCGCATCAGGCAGAGGCCTTGCGGTCCACCCGATCCTCCGGCGACATCTCGCCGGCCCAGTGGAGCGTCAGCAACTCAAGTACGTGGGCGGCTCAACACCTGCCTCGCCTCCTCCCCGCCCTCGCCCCCCTTTCGAACACCCATCCGACGGTCGACGAGGCCCTGGCGTACCTCCGCAACTGGAACTCACACTACGCGCCTGCCAGTATCGGTGCGGTCCTGTTCGAACAGTGGGTGCGCACCTACCGGGATGAAACAGGACAACTCCCCTCCACTTCCAACCCACCTTATTTCTCCGGCCCGCGCCGCCGACGAACGTTTCGCCAGGCCGTGGCGAAGCTTCAGGAACAATACGGTCCCGACCTGCGACAGTGGCGGTGGGAACGGGTCGCCTCCGAACCTCGGCATTTTCCGGTGTGGTCGGCTGACAGCCTCGTCGCGGCGGATCTGGAGTCCCTGAGCACAACCCGATTCGCCCCCCTCGAACGGCCGGGACGGGGACATGCCTCGACCCTGGCCGGAGGACCGAGTTTCGTGTATCCTCCCCCCACCGGGACAGCGCCCACCCACTGGGACGGCTGGATGTGGAGTGGACGTCCCGACCTCACCGTCCGACGCTTGCGCTTCGATCCATCCGCCTTTTTCTCTCGCTCTCTGCTCTCCCGGAAGCCCCCGCCGCCCGTGTCCGTGTCCGACGCACCAAGGATCGAAACAACCCAACTCGTACCGGCGCAGCCGCAGGGAAAATGATGCGTGAAACGTGACTGCCCCCTTCAGCAATCACGCCTCACACATCATCCCCCACGAATCACGCCTCCTGGACCTGATCACGAATGCGTTCGGGCACGGAGGGGTCGCGGAGGGTAGTGGTATCCCCCAGCCCCTCTCCATTCGAGATGTTTTCGAGGAGACGACGCATGATTTTGCCGGACCGGGTTTTCGGCAGATCATCCACGAAGACCACGTTTGCCGGACGAGCAAACGGACCGATCTCCTTCTCGATGGCGGAGACGATGTCCTGGCGAAGCTCGTCGGAGGGCTCAACGCCTCCTCGGGGGGTGATGTACACATCGGGAACGTGACCCTTCTGGTCGTCCTGCCGGGCAGCGACCGCTGCCTCGGCGACTTCCTGCACCTGGGACACAGCCGACTCGAGTTCCATAGTACCGAGGCGGTGCCCGGCCACGTTCATCACATCGTCGAGGCGGCCGAGGATGCGGAAATATCCGTCCTCCTCGTGGACTGCCCCGTCACCGGCCTCGTAGATCCAATCGTGCCAGTCGTCGGAGTCGACGTCGGAGAAGTGACGCCAGTACTCGTTAATAAAGCGCTGATCATCGCCGTAGACGGTCTGGAGCATGCCGGGCCAGGGGCGCTCGATCACGAGGTTGCCCGCCTTCCCGTTTGCCGGCTCAAGCGGATCGCCATTGTCGTCGTAGATCGCCGGCTGGATGCCCGGGCACGGATTGCCGGCCGAGCCGGGCTTCATGTCCTGAATCGCAGGCAGGTTCGTGATGAGGTGGCCGCCCGTTTCGGTCTGCCACCAAGTATCCACGATTACGGCGTCCTCTCCGCCGATGTGTTTGTAATACCAGAGCCAAGCCTCGGGCTGGATCGGCTCCCCCACCGTCGTCATGTGTCGGAAGTCGAAGTCGTACGACTCGGGGTGTTGTTCCCCCCACTTCATGTACATCCGCACCGCGGTCGGCGAGGTGTGGAAGATATCCACGTCGTAGCGTTCGGCGATCTCCCAGATGCGGCCCTTGTGGGGGTGGTCGGGCGTGTCCTCGTACATCACCGAGGTCGTGCCCAGCGCCAGCGGCCCGTAGACGATGTAGGAGTGGCCGGTGATCCACCCGATGTCGGCCGCACACCAGTAGGTGTCCTCGGGCTCGATGTCGAGGACGTACTTCGAGGTCGCGGTGACGTACGAGAGGTAGCCGCCGGTGCGGTGCTGGCAGCCCTTCGGCTTGCCGGTCGTCCCCGACGTGTACATCAGGAAGAGCGGGTCCTCGGCGTCCCGCGAGACCGGTTCGACGCGGGCCCGCTCGTTGTCCGCCAAGAGCTCGGAGACGAGCACGTCGCGGCTCTCATTAAGGTCGGCCTCGGGATGAAGGTCGCCCTCGTGACGCTCCCACACGAGAACAGTATCGATATCGGTGTCGGCTTCCTCGACGGCCGTGTCGGCTTTTCCTTGTGGTGAAGAAACTCGCCGCGCCGGTAGTAGCCGTCGATGGTCACAATCACGTTTGAATCCGCATCGTCGGCGCGCTGGGCCAGTGCGCTGGCGGAGAAACCGCCGAAGACGACCGAGTGAGGCGCCCCGATACGGGCACACGCGAGCATCGTGATGGGAAGGGCCGGCACCATCGGCAGGTGCAGCGTGACCACGTCGTCCTCCTGAACCCCCACGTCCCGGAGGGAAGCAGCCATCTTGTTCACCTCCCGATAGAGGTCCTGGTACGTAAGATTCCGCCGTGTGCCGTCTTCTGCCTCCCAGATCAACGCCGCCTGGTTGGGCCGATCTTCGAGGTGACGGTCGACGCAATTGTAGGACGCATTGAGCGTGCCCCCCTTGAACCACTCGAAGAACGGCGGATTCGAGCCGTCAAATACTTCATCCCAGTGGTCCTCCCAATCGAGAAGCTCGGCGTACTCCTCGAAGCCCTGGGGGAAGTCATCAAATCGATCGTAGACCGCCGGATCGGAGACGTTTGCCTGTCCGACAAACGCCGGAGACGGCCTGAAATACTCTTGCTTGGAAAGTCTTGCTTCAATCGTGAGGTCTTGGTCGGACATGTCAGTCGGGCTGTTCGCTTCGTGAAAGGGTCCGGAATAGAATAACAGATACACGGAGGCAGTGCCGCCGTACCCACCGACTCATCTTAGGGGCGCACTCCCCTCTAGAGGCGCTCGCCATGCGCACGCATCCGCACGGAAGGGCTTCTACAAACTCGGTCTAGTCGGTGGGTTGTTTGTAGTCTGGGATGGGAAATTTAATGGATTTGGGCCGCCAATTTCAACTGCGCGAGTGGGTCGCCGACGGCTGGACCAGCCGGGCTTCGCACCATCCTCTCACGGCGTTGCAGCAGAAGAGCGCCTTCGCGGCCCCCAGATCGTCAAGCGTTAGCACCCGCTCCGAGACGCGGGAGCGAGAATCCAAAACGTAGTCCCGATACACTCCGGACAAGAGCCCCGACTCAACCGGCGGGGTGTAAAGATCCTCATCCATCTGAACGAAGAGGTTGCTGTAGGTGCCTTCCGTGACCTCTCCCTCGCGGTTCAGCAGAAGGGCTTCGTCGTACCCGGCGTTTTGGGCGGCCGTCAGTGCCCGCTCGTAGACGTCCCGCCGCGTGGTCTTGTGGTAAAAAAACGGATCGGTACGATCGGCACGTTCGTCGGCCACGGTAAGCCGCCAAGGCTCATCGTTCGCCGTGTCGATTTGGGTGGTCGTCACCGCGAGGCGGCCCCAGCGATCCAGCGTCACGCGTACCTTGTGAATCGTCTCCGGATTACAACTTGACACAGCCCCCTTCACGCGGCGCCGGAACCGGGCCTCGTCGAACGGAAATGAAAAGTAGGCGGCCGAGCGGGCGAGACGCTCTACGTGGCGGTCGAGCAAGGGAAGACGGATGCCATCGAACCGCATCGATTCAATTAGCTTGAAATCCTCGGCCTCCTCGTCCTGCGGAGTCGTCGCGTCGCCTGTCAGAAACGCCCCCTTTAGCGCACACTCCTCGTACTCAGCCGTCGGCTCGGAGTCCCACACAATCCCACTCCCCACGCCCATCTCTCCCTCCTCCCCGTCCACCACGACGGTCCGAATGGCGACGTTGAAGACGGCCGTGTCGTCCGGCCCGGCCATGCCGATGGCCCCGCAGTAGACGCCCCGCGGCGTGGGTTCGAGCTCGCGAATGAGGCGCATGGCACGGCGCTTGGGGGCACCAGTCACCGACCCGCACGGAAAGAGGGCACAGAGCAGGTCGTCGAGCCCGGCGTCGTCGCGGAGGTGTCCCTCCACGGTCGACGTCATCTGCGTAACGGTCTGGTACGGGGTCGTCTCGTAGAGCGACGGGACCGTCACGGAGCCGGGCCGGCAGCAGACCGACAGGTCGTTGCGGAGGAGGTCGACGATCATCAGGTTCTCTGCCCGGTTTTTCGGGTCGGAGGCGAGCTCTTCTTGCAGCGCACGGTCTTCCTCCAGCGTCCGGCCGCGCCGGATGGTCCCCTTCATCGGCTTGGTGTGGACCCGGTCCCCCGTGCGTCGGATGAACAGTTCGGGGGAGCAGGAGAGAATCCGCCGGTCGCCGAGGTGGAGGTAGGCCGCGTAGGGGACGCGCTGGCGGGCCCGAAGGCGGCGGTAGAGGCCCCGCGGATCGCCCTCGACGCGGAAACGCAGCGGGGCCGTGTAGTTGATCTGGTAGACGTTGCCCTTCCCGATGTGGCGCCGGACGGCCCGAATGGCGTCGGTGTATTCGTCCTCCGACACGGCCAGCCGCACGTCCTGCACCGCGGGGCTCGCGTCGAGGGTCCGCAGGCCCGCCTCCACGTCCGCCGGGGCGAGGCGACGCGGCGCGTCGTACACGCCGAACCACGCGAGGGGCTGCTCGGCCCGCTTCGGAATGT
>CAYRPX010000025.1:0-19119 GCA_964426195.1 uncultured Salinivenus sp. | reverse complement strand
TCCTCGAAGCCGACCTCGAAGATTTCCTCGCTTTTCTCCAGGAAGCGGCGGTACCCGTCCACGTCCTCCGGCGCGAAGCGGGCAATTTCCTCCACCATTTCCTCCGTGTCGCCAGTGTAGTTGAAGGCCGTGCCGTCGTTAAAGCGGATGCGGTAAAAGGGATCGACGGGCACCAGCTCCACGTCGTCCTCCAGGTCGCGCCCACAGAGGGACCAGAGCTCCTCGAAGAGAAACGGCGCGGTAATGACGGTGGGCCCCGCGTCGAAGGTGAATCCGTCCTGCTCGAAGACTCGCGCCCGGCCACCGGGCTGATCGAGGCGATCCACGAGGGTGACGCGAAACCCGCGGACCCGCAGCCGAATGGCCGATGCGAGCCCTCCGAAGCCCGCGCCCACGACGACGGCGTGCGGCGCGTCCGGTCCAATCGGCACCGGTTCAGTACGGGTATTCAGCGTGGCGTTGTCGCGGTGGGCGAGGCGGGTAAGCCAACTCATACACACACAGCATTGAGGAAAGGGACAGATGAGATCTCTCTACACTGAGTTCGCCCCGCCGACGGCCCCACTTGCCACTCACTCCTCCGGGGCTTCCCGATCGGCTTCGATATGACGTCGGATCTCGGGCACCGAGTCCCCCCCGTACTTTTTGAGGAAGGCATTCGCGACGGTATACGCAACGGTGGCCTCAGCCACGGTGGAGGCAGCAGGCACACTCGTAACGTCGCTTCGCTCATAGCGGGTGGGCTGGGGCTCCCCCGTAGCGGTGTCCACAGAGTCGAGGGGCTTGATGAGGGTCGGAATTGGCTTCATGTAACCGCGCACTACAAGCGGCATGCCGGTGGTGGTTCCTCCCTCGGTCCCACCAGCGTGATTGGTGCGACGCGGGTACGTCCTTTCGCCGTCCTCTCGCGGTTCGATGGGGTCGTGGACCTGCGAGCCGGGGCGGCGTGCATTGTAGAAGCCATCGCCCACCTCTGCGGCCTTCTGGGCCTGAATCGAACAGATGGCCTGCACGAGCTGTCCGTCGAGCCGGCGGTCCCAGTGCACGTAGGAGCCGAGCCCGGGCGGCACCCCCGTGACGACCACTTCGTAGACGCCACCGAGTGAGTCGCGGTCTTTCTTCGTCTGATCAATGTGCTCCACGCAGCGCTCGGTCATCTCGTCGTCGAGCATGCGGGTGGCACTCTCGTCGGCCACCTCGTAGATCGCACTCGCCCCGCCGTCCTCCTCAAGGAGGGCATTCCGACGGCCCACCCAGTCCTCCGGCTCGTCAAAGCCCACGTCGCCAATGCGCACCACGTGGCTCCCCACCTCGATCCCAAACTCATTGAGCAGACGCCGGGCCACCGAACAACAGGCCACGCGCATGGCCGTCTCGCGGGCGCTCGATCGGTCGATGACAGGCCGCATGTCGTCGTGCTCGTACTTCTGCTTGCCCGCCAGGTCCGCGTGGCCGGGCCGCGGCATCGTCACCTTCTCCATGTCCTCCGGCGGATCTCCCTCAATGGCCATTTTCTCTGGCCACCCGGCCTTGTCTTTCTCATAGGCCCCATTGTCGATGCGGAAGGCGATGGGACTGCCCAGGGTCTCTTCGAACCGTACACCCGAGTAGATGTAAACCTTGTCGTTCTCGATCTTCGACCGTCCCCCACGGCCGTACCCGAGCCAGCGGCGGGCCAAGTGCTCGTTGATGTCGTCGCGCGTGAGCGGAAGCTTGGCCGGCACTCCTTCGAGAATGCCAACGATGGACTCCCCGTGAGACTCGCCTGCCGTCAGGTACCGAAGCATAGTCTAATCGTTTGAAGGTGGGTACGTCGAACAAAACTGTTGATGCACGAAGCCTCAAAAATGAATCGTTCCCTCCGCCAGCGAAGGCCGCTTCTACTGAACCGGGTCGACATCATAAAAGGCCGAAGTGCCATCGCGGCGTTTCACCTCTGTGAGGACCGGTTCGGTGGCCGTCGCCAAATGCTCGACCACGTCGGACGGTGCTTCGACCCGAACCTCGTCGAGGTGGGTAATGACAACGTTTCGGGGCAGCCCTGCGGCAGCGGCCCGTCCCTCCTTCTCGACGTAGGCCACGTAAGCGCCTTCTTCCACCCCAAATGTGGATACCTCGTCGCCCGCGAGTGGACGCAGGCCAACCTCCCACCCCTCCACCTCGGTCACGGCGGAGTCGTCCGGAGACGATTCGGAGCGCGAATCTTCCGGCGACGCCGAACCGGAGGACGGCCCGGAGCGAAGGTCGCTCAACCATTCCTGATACACGGGAGTGTTCTCGCCCATGAGCTCAATGTCGAACGTCCGGTCCCTTCCGTCCCGGAGCACCCCGACGCTCACTGTGTCCCCCGGTCGTCGGCGAGCCACCAGGCTCTGAAGATCATTGGGCGCATTGACGGGTTCGTCCATTACAGAGACCACGACATCTCCCGCCCGCAAACCAGCCCGATCCGCCGCGCTATTGCGCTGTACGTCCTCGATGTATACGCCGCGGATCTCGTCGAGCCCGAGCTCGTCGGCCCGGGACGCATCTATCGGCAGAATGCTCACCCCGAGATATCCGCGCCGAACCTCTCCGTACGCAATCAGATCGGTCACCATGCGCTCAACCAGGACGGACGGAATCGCAAAGCCGTAGCCCTCGGTCCGTCGGGTCCGGCTGGCAATGGCGGTGTTGATGCCCACGAGTTCTCCCTGCAGATTGACGAGCGCCCCGCCCGAATTGCCGGGATTGATGGCGGCGTCGGTCTGAATAAAGTTCTCGACTCGGAACTGATCTTCGATGATCGGAACCCGGCGGCCCAGGGCACTGACAATACCGGCAGTAACCGTAGAGGTGAGCTGCAAGGGATTGCCGATCGCCACCACCCAGTCGCCGACCTGTACACGATCAGAGTTGCCGAACGGCACCACCGGAAAGTCCTCCTCCCCATCCATTTTGAGTACGGCAAGATCCGTCGAGGAATCCGTGCCAACGATGCGGGCCTCGAACTGCCGCTTGTCGGCCAAACGGACGCGAATGCGATCGCCCCCCTCAACGACGTGATTGTTCGTTACGATGTATCCCTCTGGACTAATAATCACGCCGCTTCCCAAGTTCTCGGTGGGTCCTCCAAAGGGCCCGGGCCCCTCTCCACCGCGGCCCTCCTCATCGGAGGACACGCGAATGGAAACGACCCCAGAGGTAACTTCTCGGGCTACGTTCCGAAACATACGGTTGAGGACCGCCGGGGGCGGTCCATTCTCCATCCAGCCCTGTGGGACTGATGCGGTCCGGGTCGTACCCGCCGGCTCCGTCGTTTCCACGCGTTGAACGATCCGGGCAACTGAAGACGTACCCGGCTCATCGTCCACGACCAGCATCATAAGGATGCCCGCCAGTAGGCCCACTAGGACGAGGCCAATCCCAGCGAGCAAACGTGCAGTCCGTCTCGAAGAAGCCATCTGGGGACAAACGACAAAGTGAGGGGCGGGCGGCTCACACCCGCACCTTCCATGTGCGGAATTGTTTCGGTTCAGGCCCTTATGTGGGGCACAGACACAGGACCCGACAACGGGACAGCTCGACAGCTCTCTATCCCTCGTCCGACTCGGAAGCGGCCACCTCCGAGGAGCGCGGGAACCCAACGGTAAAGGTGCTTCCTTGATCCTTCTCGGTCTCGACGGAAATGGTCCCGTCCATCTCTTCGGCGAGGCGTGCGGAGATGGCGAGACCTAGCCCGTTTCCTTCGTAGGTACGTGCCCGCCCCCGCGACTCTTGCTTGAATTCCCCGAAGAGGTCCGGTAGGAAGTCCTCGTCAATGCCAATGCCAGTGTCTTCCACTTCTATGTACACGCGCCCGTCGGTGCGACCGGCGGAGACCGCCACGTAGCCCTCGTCAGTGAACTTGATAGCATTTTCGATGAGGTTGCGCAGGATTTGCTCAAGGTACTGCTCGTCGACCTCGGCGTATACCGGTTGGTCCGGCGTATCGAGCCGAAAGGAGAGCCCTTTTCCTTCGGCGTCGGCTCGAAGATCAGAGGCTATTTCGCGCACACACTGATCGATGGGAACGGGCGTCTGCTCCAACTCTTCTTCTCCCGATCGAAGCATCGACAGATCCAGGAGAGCATTCAGGGTTCGCTTCAACCGCTGCCCGTTCTTCTCAATCATTTCTAAAAACTGCTCTTGCTCCTCGCTCGCCATATTCCGGAGCGCCTCAATCGAACCGAGAATGTTGGTCAGGGGCGTGCGTAGTTCGTGTGAGGTGGTGGCTAGGAAATCTTCCTTGAGGCGATTGGCCTCCCGAAGCCGCTCGTTGGCCCGCTTGAGGCGATCGGCAATGACGCGCTCTCGTTCTAACTCCTGCACTCGTTCTCGCGCACGCCGATTCTCCTCCTTTATCTGGTAGTACCGGCGATATCCGTAGGCCGTGACGACGAACGCAAGGCCGTAAATGAGATAGGCCCACATCGAGCGGTACCAGGGCGGTTGGATTTGAATCGTGAGTGACCCCATTTTGCTCACAGTGCCCTGATCGTTTCGAGCCTGGACCCGGAAGTGATACGTACCCTCCCAAAGATTCCGATACCGCTGGCTCGCTTTGTTCGTCCAGTCGGTCCACCGGTCGGCGCGCCCCGCAAGTTTGTACCGGTACTGATGAGGCTCGGCCGTGCCGTAAAACGGGGCCGCCACGTCGACGCGGAGATCCCGGCCATAGGGGAGGCTCAACGAAGAGTCGGCCGCCAGGCCGGAGCGGTTCCCCCCGTACACGACCCGCCCGTTGCGGAGCGTCGTCACTTGTCGGACGTGCGCCAAAAAATCGACCGCCGGCCGTTCGACTCCCGGACGCTCTCTCGGGACGTAGCGGAAGAGCCGCCGCCCGTCCCCGAGCCATACGGTCCCATTTTGACGAATGAATAGGCTTGTTTGCTTCGACTTTGGAAAGTGTAACGGCTCTATGGCTTCCCAGTCGGAGACGCCTCTCTCTCCAAGGCGCCCCACAAAAACCTGGCTCCCCAAAACTACCCAAAGTCTGCCGTCTCGTTCTTGGACAGACTTAACCGTGAGCGTGTCCGCGTCTTCAACCTCGGGCAGGAGCGAGGAGCGTCGGGAAAACACCCAGGACTCGGGCGCGCGATCCGGATTATCGATTTGGAAGAGACCGTGCTTCGAAACGACCGTGAGTCGTCCATTAATCGTCTTGACGCCATTGTATCCTTCGGGAAGCCCCTCCGATTCCCTATACCGGGTTGTCGCGATGGCATGTCGGCCATCGTCCGACAGGACGATCCGGAGGACATCGCCCCGGATTGTGCTCGCCCAGAGAACGTCATCACCTTCCGCAGCGAGCGAGCGAATTTCCATTCCCCCCTCCACTCCGTCAATCGAGAAGGAATTCCACTCTTTCTGCGTTCGCTCTAGCCCTTTCAGTCCTGATCCCGTTCCCGCATAGATAAGATCCTTGTCACTCTCGGATTTCAAGAGAGCATTCGTGACTCCCCAGTCCGCAATCCGCCGTTTGGTCCGCCCAACGATCCGAAACGCCCCCTTATCCTGGGTAGCAACCAGAAGATTATCTCTGTGAGACAACATTTCCCACCCCAAAGGCAGTGGTCCCCATTCCTCAAAACGAGCACTCTGTTCACCGAGGACCTGATCTTCCTGTCTCCTGAGTACATACAATCCGCTTCCTGTCGCCACGTACGTCGTGTCGCCGTGATCGTGGACATCGCGAATCGTCCCCTCAAGACCGGTTCGGTCATTATGAACGGTTAAAGGGGCATTGAGATCAGCCCGGAGCACTCCCTTGTTGTTGAACGCCATCCAGAGCTGTCCCTCCCGATCCGGGTACACGTAGTTCACGACGTTGTCCGGAAGCTTCGATGAGCCGTCTAAAACCCGAACGACGCGTCCCTCGGCATCGATAATAATAACTCCTCCCCCGAGTGTCGCCAGCGCGTATCGATCTCCAGGAAGTCGACACCCGTGGTATAAATCGTTCTCCTGGAGATACGAGGTGAGCCCGGGGGCAAAGGGACGAAAGGTTCCTCCGTCGTACAGGAGAAGCCCCCTGTTCTGGGTACCGACGAGCAAATCCCCACTCGGGTGCTGGGTCATCATATAGATCGGCGTCTCACGAAATGCCTCTCCCCCTGATACCAGTGTCAGGGAATCGCCCTTCATCCGGAGGAGTCCCCGCCCAAAGTCGCGCACGTAGAGCGTTCCGTCGACGGCAAACGAGGTGTGAAATCCTTCTTCGCTAGACCAGGATGTGATTTTCGTCCCGTCCCACCGATAGAGATGCTGATTGGCCTGATAATACACTCCGTCTTCGAGCACGTGCGCTCCCCACACGTCCTCGAAATCACGCTTGTCCTCCGGGATGTGCTCGTAGAGCGACGTATAGCGTAATACGCCGAGCGAATCGGAACGAAGGTATCCGAAGTCGCCCTTCGCCCCCACGTAAATGAGACTGTCCGCCGCCAGAGAGCGCACGAACGTGCCTGTGGTCGTTGGGATGAGACGCCACCGCTCGCCGTCATACTCCATGACGCCATCATTATTCGCAACGTAGATTAGTCCGCGGTCGTCCTGGACGACATCCCAGTTCTGCGGACTCTGCTGATATTCCGGCGGGGCGTAGTGCTCGCTCGGAAATGGAATCCCTCGCTCATTTTCCGCACCCGACTGCCCGATGGCAAGACGGGCTCCCGCGAGGAGCAGCAGAGCCGCAACCTTTATCAGTCTACGTGTCATAACTACCTGATTAAGAGAAATAATTGGGATCTTCTGCAAATACAGACTCGGAACTAAGGGCGATTGCGTCTTAAAATTCTCGGTGCCGAATCGACCGAGGCACCTGCCTTCAGACGCCACAGACCTAGTTCAAAAGGAATGCCACGCAGTTTTCTACTGCGATAGGCTTAACATGCGATTGCCCCGGATTCGAAACCGACCTAAATGTTTGGTATATTTAAACCGGAGAATTTCGTCAATTTCACGCCAACCAATCTACACTCCCATGGAACGCTTTACGTTTTCCACAATCGGTTCCTTCTTCACCGCCACTCTTCTCGCCGGCGCCATCCTCCTCGGTGGCTGCAGCGACAGTCTCACCGGCACGACGCCACCGGACGCCGAAGAAGAAAATACGACGGTGGAGCAGCGCGCACAACATAACACAAACTCCGAGGATACTGAACCGGGTGCCAACCACAACACCTCCCCTGAAGACTAGATTCGTGCTCTTTGTTCGATTTGCTTTCCTCTACCCATCTTCCCTCTCCCCATTATGATTGACTCCCCAACCTTCAAAGCCATTGCCTCGACGGTGCTCACGTTCGCGGTCATTATCGCCGTTGGGACCGTTACCAACGCCATTGGCCAGAACACTGCGCCGCAGGCGACAGCGCCAACGGCAAACCCGTACGAGACCGTCGAGTCGGATGCGGCCACGGCAGCACACAACCATGCGGACCGGTCTGTCTCGGCCAAAACCGTGACCCACAACAGGCCGTAACGCATCAGGAGAAATGGCGGCGTCAGCCACTCACCCTGCGTACAGGGAAAAATGCCCGATCGGGGGGTCCCCGGTCGGGCATTTTTATGTGACGGCGTTTTCATTTCCATCCTCGTGAAACGGTGAACCTTGACTCGACGCTCCTGCGTACGGCGTACCGTTGATATGTCCCCTCGTTTTGCCCTCCATTCGGAAGGAGAACACATCTTCAGAGCGCACTCCGCTTGGACTTCCCTGACGTTGGCATGCGTGCCAGCTATAGCAACGACTACTACGTTCCCCTCCCCAGCGACCATCCCTTTCCGATGGCCAAATTTCCGGCCCTTCACCGATGCCTTCTCCGGGAGGATCTGCTCGACCCCGCCGACGTCGTGACGCCCCGCCAAGCCGACTGGACCGATCTTCAGCGCGTCCATACCTCCAACTATTTAACGCAACTCGCCGAGGGGACGCTCCCTTCGAACGCGGAGCGGCGCATGGGTCTGCCGTGGTCGCAGCGCCTCGTATATCGGTCCCGATTGGCCGTACAGGGCACCATTAATGCGGCGTTCATGGCCCTCACGGATGGCCTTGCAGCCAACCTCGCGGGCGGAACGCACCATGCCTTTCCGGACCGGGGCGAAGGCTTTTGCGTGCTCAACGATGTCGCAGTAGCCATCCGCGTGCTGCAGGCCGCCTGTTGGATCCGGCGCGCCCTCGTCATCGATGTGGATGTTCATCAGGGCAACGCCAACGCGGCGATGTTTGCGGACGACGACTCGGTCTTTACCTTCTCGATGCACGGGGCCGAGAATTACCCTTTTGAAAAACCGTCTTCCTCCCTCGACGTGCCTCTGGCCGACGGAACAGATGATCAGACCTACCTAAATGCCCTGAAAACGTATCTCCCCCGGGCACTGGACGCTGCCCAGCCTGACCTCGTCTTTTATCTTGGTGGGATTGACGTGGCGGCCGACGATCAGTTCGGACGCATCTCACTTACGCGGGAAGGCCTCCACGCCCGAGACGGGTATGTGATGGAACAGATCCATGCGCGCAATCTTCCGGTCGTGCTCTTGCTCTCGGGCGGCTACGCCGAGACCCCGGAAGCAACAGCTGACTTGCACAGCATTATGCACCGAGAGGCGGCCCGTGTGTTTGGACTGCCAAATATTTCTTCGTCCGAATAAGTTACCCTCTCCTCCTCTCGGGAACGTGCCCCCCCACCACGCGGGGTCGTCCATTCAGATCTTCTTCCACAAACACGTCCGTCAGCCCCTCCCGGCGAAGCAGGGCAACGACCTCGTCGGCGTACGCAGCGTGGACCTCGAATACGGCGGCGCCCCCCGAGACACAAAGCTCGCGTACCCAGTCGAGGAGGGCCCGGTAGAACCGGAGCGGATCGTCCCCGGCAAAGAGGGCCACATCCGGATCATACTCGCGCACGACGGGAGGCAGGCTGTCGGCTTCATTGTCGGGGATGTAAGGCGGATTGGAGACCAAAAGGTTCACGTGTCCCAGCCTCCCACTAGGGGCGGCATCGGCCAGCACGTCCGCCTCTAGAAACTGTATGTCCAGTTTTACGGAGCGCGCGTTGGCCCGGGCCACCGCTAAGGCATCGGGGCTTACGTCACAGGCGTGGACCCTGGCGTCGGGCCGCTCGTGCTTGAGGGCCAAGGCAATGCATCCACTTCCCGTCCCCACGTCGAGAATTCGAGGGCGCTCCGTCTCCTCGATACAGTCGAGCGCCCGGCCCACGACTTCTTCGGTTTCGGGACGCGGCACCATCACGTCGGGACCCACCTGGAGCTCAAGACCGTAGAAGGAAACAGATCCCAGAATGTGCTGGAGCGGTTCCCCCTGCACTCGGCGCTCTACCATCTCTTCGAATTTCTGGACTGCCTCTCGCGATACAGGATGCTCCGGATGCGCGTAGAGATGCGCCCGATCGCAGTCCAGCACCTCCGAGAGCAGCCACTCGGCGGTGCGGCGCGGAGCCGTTCGCTCGGCCGCGTCGAGGCGACGAACCGCGGCGTCAAGGAGCCCGAGCCGGGTCTTAGGAAATTCGGACGACGCCTCCGCTTTCGAATTGGCAACATTGGCCATAAGATTCCCCTTCTCGAAACGTCTGGTCAGAAGAGTCCGGAGCAGCCCCCCTCGGGTCCTCCGAAACTATCACGCGAATCTTGCTCTCGGGGAAACGCCCTCCTCCAGAAATCCCTGAGACGTTCGCCGCAACGAACGGGAGAAATCTCGTTTTAACGCCGCACCCGAAAGGTTTCAAACTCGTCGGTAGCGTCGGACCAGTCTACCTCAACACTTTCGACGTGGGCCAGACGGGGACCTTGATGAACCCGATCGAGGAGCGATTTGAGCTCTTTCCGTTCTCCCTCTGCCTCGAGGCGGACCGACCCATCGCGTTCATTGCGGACCCACCCAGTGACGCCGAGTCGACGGGCGTGCGTTCGTGTGAAGTTGCGGAATCCTACGCCCTGTACGCGTCCCGTAATGCGTGCGGACAGGCGCTCCTGACTCTCCGTCTCCATGAACACTGTTGGTGAATCTGGCAGCAGAGCGACGCACAAAATCTTAACGGCGACACTGCAAGTGTTTTCCGTGGCCCTCTTCGGCCTGTCCCCCGACCAAGACGGAACGGGAGACGTCTCTGCAATTCACCCCCGGTGAAGTGAAGACCGGAGAAGGATGCCTACAATCGACCCCGCTCCGTCATCCAGTCCCGAGGGCCTTCCACAAGGGGTTCGAAAAAATTAAGGACGGAGAACTCGCCTTGCGGGGCGTACATGTCGTAGTCGTCGTTTCACAACGATGCATTCGGGATCGGATGGGTGAAGCAGGACCTCGTCCGACAGAGTTTGCATGATCTCCTCGTTCGACGACACAATGCCGGCCCGTAGATGCGCTTCTCCCTCTTCTCCTAAAGAGGCCAAACTCAACAGCGCTCAATGTCGCCGCCGACCTACCGAGACCGCGCCTCGTCGAGACAAATCATCCAGGCGACGCCAACGTAGCCCACGAATGCCGCCGCACTCATTCTCAATCCCGCCCGGGTAACGCGGGCCCCGTGCCCAATTACCTCCTCGGCCATCACCATGACCCCCAGAAAGAGGATCGAGATGCCACACGCCCCGGCGAGGACGTGAGTCCAGGTTCGGAACGCCCGTGCGTCAAACATAAAGCACGAAAAACTCAGGCTGGGTGCAGTACAAAGACAGAGCCCGAACGCAGCAGGCCCTGCTCCAAACTAATGCTCCTACGCCCTTACGACACTCCTCCCCACGGCAATCGCATCAATTGACAAAGCCGGATCCCCCCGCGCTTCGAGGGGGATTGAGACCTCCGAATTTCTCCGAATCCGGGCATACTGGCCCCAAAGTAGGTCCGGTTCGCCGACCCGGACCGGTCCCGTTCGGCGACCGGGACCTACGAGAGGCCCAGGCGCAGGGAGTGCTGGACTGATGCGATTGCCGTGCACTCCTCCCCGACTGCGAAACACCGTCATGAAGACACGTGGGCCGGTTCTTTGGCCGGCTTCCACTTGATGTTGCAGCCCATCGAGGGATGCTGCTCCATCGTCACCTCGCCCGTCTCCAGCAATTCGTCGAGGGCCTGGCGCAGATCGCCGCCGTGTGGCGTTTCTCCATCAGGGCGCGTCTCATCAAAGCGTCCTCGGTAGGCAAGCCGTCGATCCTCATCGAACACGTAAATATCCGGCGTACAGGCGGCCTCGTAGGCCTGTGCCACCTCCTGTGTCTCGTCTTGGAGGTACGGAAAGGGATACTCCTTTTCCCGGGCCCGCTCTGCCATGCGGTCGAAGGAGTCGTCCGGGTAGCGCTCCGGATCGTTCGAGCAGATGCCCACAAACTGCACGTCCTGTTCCTGATACTCGCGGGCAACGTCGAGGAGCGCGTCTTCGATGTGTTTGACGTATGGGCAGTGATTGCACATGAAGACGACGACAAGCACCTCGGCGTCGTCGTAGTCCGTGAGCGCGCGGCCTTTCTCCCCCCGATCATCGACCTCGGGATTGGCGGCAGGCAGTGAAAAGTCGGGGGCTGGATGTCCCAGCTCCATCATGGTGGACTCGGTAACGGCCATGGTACGATCAGAGCACAATTCACAAAGAAGAAGGCAAGTCAGTGCGGTGGAAAGTGGGGTCAACTTCCAACCACAACAGCAAACTCGGAGAGCCCGAGGAGGTTCGACATCCGAAAGATTACGTTCGAAGTATGACCGGAAGGAGCCCCCAAGAGCACTTGTCTCCCATTCTGAACGACGCGTGCCCGTAGAGACGACCTCGACGGTCCTCTCCTCACCAGACGCCATCCCTATTCCTCCACATAGAGGTCGTAGGTCTCAATGTAGGTGTGCACGGGCTCCGGAACCAAATATCGGATGGACCGCCCCGACCGTCGGCGCGCTCGGATTTCGGTTCCCGAGATTTCCATGATGGGAGCAGACGCATACCGGACGTGGTTCGCAAATCGGGGTTCGGCCACAGCCTCAATCGCTCCGGGTCGTTTATACACGATGAGCGGCACCCGCTCGGCAATTTCGTCGGGCCGGTGCCACTCCCCAAAATAATCGAGACTGTCACTGCCAAGGAGGAGGGCAAAGTCCGTCTCGGAATGCATGTCTTGCAGTACCCGGAGCGTATCGACCGTGTACGAGACCCCTTCGCGCTGCACTTCGAGGTCACAGATCCGAAACGCCGCGTTGGACTCCACGACGCGCCGCGTCATTTCAAGCCGATGCTCGACGGCCACTAGTTCCTCCCCGGGCTTGTGGGGCGGGGCGGCAGTAGGAATCCACCAGACTTCGTTCAGGCCGAACTGATCGCGCACCACCTCGGCGACGACCAAGTGTGCGATGTGAGGGGGATTGAAGGAGCCCCCGAAGAGACCGATGTCCATGGCACCTCGGGCCTGCGTGACCGCCTCCGTTTAGTTGGCACCGCCGGACGTGTCGTCCTGGGCAAGGGACTGTTCCCCGTCCCGAGCCTGAACGCGGTCGAGTTTACGCCGCGCCTCGCTATACAACGTCTCGGCCTCATTGAGCAAATCGCTCTCGGGAAAAAGCTGCGTGAGACGGTTGTAGTTATCGATCGCCTTCTGGTACCGATCGGCTTGTTTGTTCTGAACGCTACGATCTGCGTATCGGATGTACGTCCGCACAGCCCCCAGCAGAGCGTCGTCGGCCCAGGGAGTGTCCGGATACTGGTCGAAAGCATCCTCGTACACCGTGGTGGCAGCTCCCCACATGTCCCGTTGCTCGTAGAGTTGGCCCGCCGCATACTTCTTGTGGGCGAGCTTTGCACGCAGCTCATTGATTTTCTTTTTCGCCTCCGGCACGAGGTCGTGGTTCGGATACCGGTCGATAAAGAGCCGGAACAGCGAGATGCCTTCTCGAGAATCCGACTGGTCGAGTCGATACATCGGCGACCGTAAGTAATACGAGTTGGCCCGTTCGAACTCGGCGCGGGGGAGCAACTCGTTGTTGCGATAGAGCTGCGTAAAGCGCTGAAACTCGTTTGCGGCGACCAGGTGCTTTCCCAGCCCCCGCTGGGCCATGGCAAGCTTAAATCGGGCTTTGGGCGCCCATTCGTTTCCTCGTCCGTACTCAAAGACGGCCCGGAAGAGACGAATGGCCTGCTCGTAGTCCCCTTCCTCAAACTGAGCGACGCCCTTTCGATAGGCTTCCTCGGGCCCAGTGTACGTAAGTTGATCGCCCCCCGAACATCCGACAAGAACCCCGTAGAGGACTCCCAGCAGAACGGGGACGAGAACCGAAGAACGCATGAACGAATGCCAGTACCAGGACACAGTCAGTGGGATTCTCTCTCCGGTCTCCGCCAAGCTTCTCTTCCCTTCCGGTCGAGCCGCAGAATATACAACGCGGAGCCAAAACGGCAGGGGGGTCGGTCTGTTCCTTCGAGAGCCTTTAAACCCCGATGGATCGTGCCGAGGAATAGCCCCAGACGCTCCTTTCACCGAAGAAGGTCGATCCGTTGATTGCGGTATCGATGGATGAACATCGACTGGTTGCTATTTTCCCCCTTAAAGCCAATCCGGACCCCAAGCCCATCGTAGGTCGGTGCGGAGCGAAGTGTCTCCGGATCGAGACGAGTCGGAGAGGGGGAGAGCTCGGACAGCAGAAAGTGAGCGACATCATATCCTGCGTAGGCTAGGCGACGTTCGTCGGGGGACAGTTCGTCGGGGGTCGTGCCGGTCAGAAGCCGATACCGGCGGACAAAACGCTGCACGGCCGGACGACTTGTCTCTACGTAAAACCCATTTGTGTAGGTGGCCGTCACCTCACTGGCCGCTTTCGCAAACGGAAGGTCGTGCCATTCGGCGTTGCCGAGCACTCGTTTTCCCGGCATTTCTTGCCTCATTCCCGTGAGTGCCCCCTGGATCTTGCCCACAGCGCCCCGACCGGCCACCGGGAGATAGAACGCCTCCGGAAGTGCCAGGAGCGAATCGGTGAGTGTCGAGTCCTCGTCGATGAGCGTGGGCAGCCGAGACCAGTCGCGTGAATCCTGGAGCGGAATGGTGAGGGGAACCTCCAAGTT
This sequence comes from uncultured Salinivenus sp., assembly GCA_964426195.1. Taxonomy (GTDB): domain Bacteria; phylum Bacteroidota; class Rhodothermia; order Rhodothermales; family Salinibacteraceae; genus Salinibacter. The sequence goes on along the minus strand of CAYRPX010000025.1, from coordinate 5,050 downwards.
CTCGCGACGCGCCTCCGCCTCGAACCCCTCCGCCATACGCGCGCTGAAGCTGTTTCCAGACTCGTAGATGACTCCGACTCGATCCACGAGGAGGCCATTCTTAGCAAACCGGGCCATGATGCGACCGCGCGACGAGATCGTGGGATTGGCCTGAAAGACGTAGTCGCGCCCCTTGGAAACGCTTTCGTCGGTCGCCATGGGAGCCACGAGGAGCACCCGTGCCGATTCGGCACGTTCCCCAGCCGGTTGCGCCATCTGGCTCTGAATGGGCCCTAGGATCACGTCCACTTCGTCGAGGCGCACGAGAGAATCTACGGCGGCCCGGGCACTCTCGGGAGTGCCTCCCGTCCGGCGAAAGTGCATCCTGGCCACCCAGTCCGGCCGCTGGGCCTGCTCTGTAACTACGCGGAGCGAGTCAACCCGAATCGTGTCGGTAGGCGTTGCTACGGTGGTTCCTCCCTCCGCCGCCGCCAGGCTGTCACCTTGGAGCCGGTCCGTGTCGTAGACCTCGAACGTGTCAGCCGACGCTCGAAGCCCGGGGGGCCGCAAGTATCGTCGCCGGAGGCCATTGTGCTCGTCGACTGCCAGGCGAATGCCGTTGAAGAGGGCCTGAGACAAGGACACCTGAGAGGACGTCATCGGGAGTGCAATCCCGATGCGAAGGGTGTCGCGGACTGCGCCCTCCTTCCGGAGACGACGTTGTGCCCGTTCGATGAGGGCCTCGGCCTCTTCCCGGTAGGTCGTTTGCGGATGGCGATCGAGCAGCACTTCAAGCCGATCAATGGCCTTCTGATACCGCCTCATGCGGACGAGTGCCTTGCCACTCATCAACAGCGCGGCCGTCGTTTTTCGATTGAGCTCGTATTCATTCACGAGCCGAAAGCGCTCATAGGCCGTTTCGTACTGGCCCCGCTCGTAGGCCGCCAGGCCCTGCTCGAACATGAGCTCCGCATCCGAAATCTCGGGAATCTGCTCCCGTTCCTGAGCATGCCCGGACGTCGCCCTCCCCCCAACGATTAGGACCAAGACAAGCACGAGCCCCCAGGCCAGTCTGGAACGTCCGTTCACCATGAAAACAGAGAATCCGATGCGCAAGAAGAGACCAGAACAATTTTACCAACCCCTCCCGAACTCACAATGCTCCTCCATTCAACCCTCACTGCTTCCCCCCAACACCTACGCCCTCACTCCCACTCAATTGTCGCCGGGGGTTTCGAACTGACGTCGTATACCGTTCGGTTGACGCCGCGGACCTCGTTGACAATGCGGTTCGACACGTGCCCAAGAAAATCATGGGGAAGGTGGGCCCAGTCGGCCGTCATGCCGTCCACACTGGTCACGGCACGGAGGGCGCAGACGTTTTCGTAGGTCCGTTCGTCCCCCATTACGCCTACGCTCTGCACCGGAAGTAGCACGGCGAAGGCCTGCCACACCTCGTCGTAGAGGTCGTTGGCACGTAGTTCTTCGATAAAGATGGCATCCGCCTCTCGGAGCAGAGCCAGCCGTTCGTGCGTCACGGGGCCCAGAATGCGAATGGCCAAACCAGGTCCCGGAAACGGATGACGGCCCACGATGTGCTCCGGCACGTCGAGCAGACGACCAATCTCGCGCACCTCGTCTTTGAAGAGCTCCCGGAACGGTTCGATGAGCTCAAAGTCGAGCTGCTCAGGGAGACCGCCCACGTTGTGGTGCGTCTTGATGGTAGCGGACGGTCCCTTGAAGGAGACGCTCTCGATGAGGTCGGGATAGAGGGTCCCCTGAGCCAAAAAGGTGGGGCGGTGCCCCAGATCATCGGCAATCGCGTCCGTCTGCTCCTCGAAAACCTCGATGAACGTGTTTCCGACGATGGTCCGCTTCTCCTCGGGGTCCGTCACCCCATCGAGGCGGTCGAGGAAGCGGTCCGTGGCATCCGTGGTCCGCAGATCCATGTCGAAGTGCCCCCGGAACGTGTCCTGAACCTGATCCCACTCCCCCTTCCGCAACAGGCCGTTGTTGACGAAGATGCAATGCAGCTGATCGCCAAGGGCACGCTGCAGGAGCGCCGCTGCAACGGAGGAATCGACTCCACCCGAGAGACCCAGAATTACGTGACGCTCCTTCACCCGTTCACGAATCTCCTGGACCTGTTCTTCGACGAACGAGGCAGGCGTCCAGTCGCCGCTGCACCCGCAGATTTCGTACGCGAAGTTTTCCAGGACTTGTCGGCCATAGTCGGTGTGAACGACCTCTGGGTGAAACTGCACCCCGTAGTAGGGCCCTTCCGTATCGCGGACGGCGGCCACCGGCGCATTGTCAGTCCGCGCAATGACCTCGTATTCCTCAGGGAGCGCCGTGAGGTGATCGCTGTGGCTCATCCAGACCGTCGAGCCGCTGGGCACCCCTTCAAAGAGCTTCGACTTCTCAGCCCCATCGGGCGGCACCTGGATCCGGGCCCGGCCAAATTCGCGCCGATCGGCCCGCTCCACCTCCCCCCCCAGCAGGTGCGCCATTGCCTGAAGCCCGTAGCAGATGCCAAGAATTGGAACGGAAGAGCCATCCGGACGCTGCAGTTCAAGAAGGGCCGGGTCGAGCTGGGGTGCCTTCTGATCGTAGACCGAGCAGGGCCCGCCGGACAGAATCAGACCGTGGGGGTCCATCGACGCAATCTCGTCCACCTCTACGGTACAGGGAACGATCTCCGAGTACACCCCCGTCTCGCGCACCCGTCGCGCAATGAGCTGGGTGTACTGGGAGCCGAAGTCCAAAATTACGATTTTCTCATGCATCGGCGCAGTGTTGAATGACGAAATGCGAACGTCGAATTTTTGAATCCCAATTTGTGGGAGTCTCAGCGAATACCAGCCCTCACCTGCCCCTCGACCTTCGCACTTCGAAAATGATCACGTCACTTCCTCGTACTCCTCGGCCCCCAGAAGGTCATCGATCTCGTCGGAATCCTCAATTTCGATTTCGATCATCCACCCCTCCCCGTATGGATCGTCGTTGACAATCTCCGGGGACAGTTCGAGGTCGTCATTGAGGGCCGTGATGGTCCCACTCACGGGCATGTACAGCTCCGACACCGTCTTGACGGCCTCGATGGTGCCGAAGATGTCATCCTGCCCAAGCTCAGTACCTTCCGGCTCAAGCTCGACGAACACAACGTCGCCGAGCTCGCTCTGCGCAAAGTCCGTGATGCCCACGGTGGCCGTGCCGTTTTCGACGCGTAGCCACTCGTGGTCGTCGGTGTAGTAAAGATTCTCCGGCGTATCCATTCGTCGTATGTTGGACTGATTGGGGAATACGGATGAGCGTGAAAATACAGGACGCACGAACGAATCCAAAGGGCCGCCCTTTACTTCAAGGTTCCGCCCGGGCACTATACAGGGGAGTCTCTATATCGGCAGGCATTTATGAAACGAGACCCATGGAAGGTGACTCGGGAAGCGTGCTCCGTAAAATACCAGCGGCCTGCGATTCCTCGGAGTCTATTTGGTGGATGGGAGGAATGCCGGGATACAGTAGACGAGGTGCACGAATTCCCAGCGCCGGAAAACGCAGTGCCCAAGTACTCCTGGGATGCGCTTGAAACGCGGCGCCCCGAGCGGAACGAGAAAGTAGTCTCCGGGGTGACCGTAGACACTCCGCCAAACAGACCCTCATTTACGCATCCCGCTTCACGTATCATATCATCACGCCTCACGCATCTCAAAGTCGTCGAGGAAGCGGGTATCGAACCGGCTCTTCTGGAAGCGCTCGTCGTTCAGAAGCTGCTGGTGAAAGGGAATGGTCGTCTTGACTCCTTCGACGACAAACTCATCGAGCGCCCGACGCATCTTCCGCATGGCGTGCTCGCGCGTTTTGCCATACGAAATGAGCTTAGCGATCATCGAATCATAAGTTGGCGGAATCCGGTAGCCCGCGTAAGCCGCCGTGTCAACCCGAATGCCGTGGCCTCCGGGTTGATGAAACGCCGTGATGTCGCCGGGTGCTGGACTGAAATTGTCAAACGGATTCTCAGCGTTAATCCGACACTCGACGGCGTGTCCCTCCATGGGGGGCGGTTCGTCCTCGATCTCCTCTCCCCGGGACACGCGAATCTGGTGCTCTACCAGGTCGCAGTCCGTGACCTCCTCGGTCACAGGGTGCTCTACCTGAATTCGGGTATTCATTTCCATGAAGTAGAAGCTGCGATCGGCACCCACGAGAAACTCGACCGTGCCGGCGCCCTCGTAGTTCACAGACTCCGCTCCTCGAATGGCCGCCCCGCCCATCTCCTCGCGAAGTTCCTCGTCGACGATCGGAGAGGGACACTCCTCGAGAAGCTTCTGGTGCCGGCGCTGAATGGAGCACTCTCGCTCTCCAAAGTGCATGACGTTGCCCTTGCCGTCGCCCAACACCTGAATCTCGACGTGGCGCGGCTTCTCGACGAATTTTTCGATATAGACCGCTGGATCGCCGAAGGCCGCGTCGGCCTCGGACCGCGCTCCGTTGAAGGCCCGCTCAAAGCCGTCCGCCTCCCGCACCAAGCGCATGCCGGTGCCTCCGCCTCCGGCTGCCGCCTTTACCATGACGGGAAACCCAATGCCGGACGCCACCTCGTACGCTTCGTCGAAGTCGTCGATCGTACCGTCCGATCCCTCCACGATGGGCACCCCGGCCTTGGCCATCGTCTCCTTGGCCAGCGATTTTTGGCCCATCAGGCGGATCGTCTCGGCGGACGGGCCGATAAATTCGATGTCGTTGTCGGCGCAGATCTGGCTAAACTCGGCATTTTCGGCGAGGAAGCCATATCCGGGATGGATGGCATCGGCGCCGGTCACCTCCGCCGCGGCAATAATGCGGTCGGGGCGCAAATAGCTCTCGCTGGAGGCCGCTGGTCCTATGCACACAGCCTCGTTGGCGAAGCGGACGTGCAGCGCGTCGCGATCGATTGTGGAGTACACCGCCACCGTGCTGATGCCCATTTCGTGGCAGGTGCGGATGACGCGCAGGGCAATCTCGCCACGATTGGCGATTAGTATTTTTTGGATGTCACTCATGCGGGATCAAAGTCTTTGCCACGTGCAAG
>CAYRPX010000024.1:0-19172 GCA_964426195.1 uncultured Salinivenus sp. | reverse complement strand
GTCGCCATCGTCACGGAGATCGCCCGCGACCCGATGGATCCGATAGACGCCCTCGCTCTCGTGGGGCTGGCCGACCGGGCCGATCACTTTCCAGCCGAGCTCTCGGGCGGCCAGCAGCAGCGCGTGGCCATCGCGCGGGCCGTGGCCAAGCGTCCGGCGGTGCTGCTCTGCGACGAGCCGACGGGGGCGCTCGACTCGGAGACCGGGGTCGTCGTGCTCGACGTGCTGCAATCGATCAACGAGGAGCTGGGAACGACGACGGCGCTCATCACACACAATCGGGTCGTCTCGAAGATGTCTGAGCGCGTGATCCACCTGAGCGACGGGCGGGTCCGTGAGATTGAGACGATTTCCGATCAAGTGCCGGCGCGGGAGCTTTCCTGGTGACGGGGAAGAGGGAAGGGGGAAGAGGGTGAGGAGCGAGAGGCGGTGGGCGAGGGTCGAGAGTTGAGGGGCAAGGGTGAGGGGCGAAGGAGGGCGAGAATGAGGATCGAGGGAGGAAGGGTGAGAGGCGATGGGCGAGAGTAGAAAATCGAGGGTAGAGGATCGAGAATTGTGGGCAGGAGGGAAATTCCAAAATCCAAAATCCGAATTCCGTACTCGGCACGTGTCTGCGATTGTCAAGAAATTGCTGCGGGACCTGTGGGGGATGCGGGGGCAGGCCCTGGCCATCGCGGTCGTCATCGTAGGGGGGGTGGCGACGTTTGTGGCGTCGCTGGGAACGATGGATGCCCTCCGGCGCTCCCAGCGGTCGTTCTACGAGGAGGCGCGCTTCGGCGACGCGTTTGCGAGGCTCAAGCGCGCCCCGAACGACGTCGAGCGGCGCCTGGCTTCCCTCTCGGGCGTGGCCGCGGTGCAAACGCGGGTAGTGGCCGACGTCCGGCTCGACCTGAGGGCGTTCGATGAACCAATTACGGGCCGACTGGTGTCGCTCCCCGAGCACGGGGATCCGGCGCTGAACCGGCTGGTGGTCCGCGAGGGGCGGCTGCCGCGCTCCGGGCGGGAGTCGGAAACGGTTGCGAGCGAAGCGTTTGCGGAGGCGCATGACCTGCATCCGGGGGACGAAATCACTGCTATCATCAAGGGCCGGCGGCGCTCGCTGACGATCGTCGGGGTCGTGCTCTCGCCGGAGTACGTCTATCAAATCCAGCCGGGCGGCTTCTTCCCGACCCCCCAGCGATTCGGCGTTCTCTGGATGCCGCGACCGGCGCTCGGGGCGGCCTACGACATGGAGGGGGCGTTCAACAGTGCCTCGTTCACCTTTGCCGCCGGGGCCTCTCCCAACAGCCGTCAGGACGTGCTCGACCGCATCGATCAGGTGCTGGCCCCGTACGGCGGGCGCGACGCTTACCTCCGCGAGGATCAAGTGTCGCACAAGTATCTGACGGAAGAACTCCGGCAGCTCGAGAACCTCGTGGCCGTGATGCCGCTCATCTTCCTAGGGGTGGCGGCCTTTCTGCTGAACGTCGTCATCGGACGGCTCATTCAAACCCAGCGCGAGGTCATCGCTACCCTCAAGGCGTTCGGCTACGGGGACCATACGATCGGCCTTCACTACGTGGGCATGGTGCTGGTCATCGTGGCGCTGGGGTCGGTGGGGGGCGTGGCCCTGGGCACGTGGTTGGGCCGCGAGTGGGCACAGCTCTACCTGGAGTTTTTTCGGTTCCCCGAGCTCCACTACGTCCTCGAGTTCGGAACCGTCGCGATCGCGGTCGGCGTGACGACGATCGCCGTGCTCGGGGGCACGCTCTACGCCGTGTGGCAGGCCGTGGCCCTCCAGCCCGCCCGAGCCATGCAGCCGGAGCCGCCGGCCACCTACCGCCAGACGATCGTCGAGCGCCTGGGCCTGCAGAGCGTCTTCGACCAGCCGACCCGCATGATCCTGCGGCACCTGGAACGGCGTCCACTAAAGGCCCTGCTGTCGGTCCTCGGGATTGCGCTGTCCATTGCCATCCTGATGACCGGCATCTTCTTCGGCGACGCGATCGACTTCGTGATCGACGTGCAGTTCAACCGGGCCCAGCGTCAGGATCTGACGGTGACGTTCACCGGTCCCACCTCCCTCGACGCGCTGTACGAACTCAAGGCGCTCCAGGGGGTGAACGAGGCCGAGCCGTTTCGAAGCGTACCTGTCCGCTTCCGGCACGAGCATCACGAGTATCGCACCGGCATCGAGGGCCTTGCGGCCAATCCAGTCCTGCGCCGGCCCCTCACCGACGAGTTTCGGCCCATCGACCTTCCGCCCGAGGGGGTGGTCCTGTCGGACTATCTTGCCGACCAGCTCGACGTGGAGGCGGGCGACACGCTCACCGTCGACGTGCTCGAAGGAGCCCGCCCGACGCAACCCGTCCCCGTTGCGGGGCGGACGAAGCAATTCGTCGGCGTTGGCAGCTACATGCGACTCGACGCCCTGAACCGGCTGGTCAGGGAGGGTCGGGCACTCTCCGGCGCCTACCTTGCCCTCGATCCGCGCCACGAAGACGAGACGGTCTCGGCGCTCACGGGCCGACCGAAGGTGGCGAGCGTGCAAGCCCAGGATCGTGCTGTCCAGTCGCTGCTCGACACGATGGGCGACACGATCCTCACCTTCACGTTCATTATGACGCTCTTTGCCGGAGCGATCGCGTTCGGGGTCCTCTACAACGCCGCCCGCATCGCCCTGTCCGAGCGGGCCCGCGAGCTGGCGAGCCTGCGGATCCTGGGCCTCACCCAGGGCGAGATCGGCTACGTGTTGCTGGGGGAGCTCGCCCTGCTCACACTCCTTTCGATTCCTGTAGGCTTTGGGCTGGGGTATGGCCTGTGCTACGCCACCATCCTGGGGGCGCAGACGGAGCTCTACCGCTTTCCGCTCGTCGTGGGCCGGAGCACGTACGCCTTTGCGGCGACGGTCGTCCTGGTGGCAGCACTCCTTTCGGGGCTCGTGGTGTGGGTCCGCCTCGGGCGGCTCGACCTGATCGAAGTGTTGAAGACGCGGGAGTGAGGGCGTGGGGGTTGAGCGTTGAGGGTTGAGAGTGATGAGAATCAAGAGTCGAGGGTTGTGGGGGAATGGGCGAAAGGGAGAATGGGGGCGTGGGAGAGAGCGGCGAGGGGAGGATGAGGATCGAGGGTGGAGGATCGGGGTGGCGAGCATTTTCGACGTACGAGAACTTTTAAGCGAGGTGTTGGAGCTATGATGTGGAACCGAGGAGTGGCGATTGGTGCGGTTGTCGTGTTGGTAGCTGGGCTGCTGGTGTACGGCTTCTGGCCGGAGGCGACGTCGGTGACGGTGGCGACGGCGACGCGCGACTCGATGCGGGTGACGGTGGAGGAGGAGGGGCAGACCCGGCTCCGCGAGCGGTACGTCGTCTCGGCCCCCACGACCGGCTACCTGAAGCGCGTGCCGGGCGAAGCGGGCGATTCGGTGGCACGGGACGAGGTGCTGGTTCAGCTGGCGACGCTGCCCTCAACCATTCAGGACGCCAGCGGCTACCAGGCCACGGAGGCGCAGGTGCAGGCCGCCCGGGCGGCCCTCCAGCGTGCCAAGGAGAAGCTGGGCGGGACCAAGGCTGCCTTCAAACACGCGAAGGAGGAGCACCAGCGGATCCAGCGATTGCACGAACAGGGCACCGCCTCGCAGCAGCAGCTCGACCAGGCGCGCGTCGAGTTCAAGCAGGCCCGGGCCGAACACCAGGCGGCGAAGCAGTCCGTGGCGCAGGCACAGGGTGAGCTCGAGGCGGTCCGCAGCCGGCTCGCCCGCGAGACGCCCGATCCGGAATCCCTTCCCAATCGGGTGTCGATCCGGGCCCCGGCCGACGGGCGAATCCTGCGCGTCCATCAGGAGAGCGCGGGGGTGGTGCAGGCGGGCACGCCGCTCCTCACAGTGGGCCACCCAGATTCGCTGGAGGTGACCGTCGATGTTCTCTCTTCCGACGCCGTGCGGATTTCAGAGGGAACCCCCGTCGAGATTGTGCGCTGGGGGGGCGATCGGACGCTCCACGGCACGGTGCGCGTGGTGGAGCCGATGGGCCGCACCAAGGTGTCGGCACTCGGGGTGGAAGAGCAGCGGGTGGACGTGCGGGCCACTCTCTCGGTCCCGGACGCGATCCGGGACCGCTTGGGCACGGGATACCGCGTGGTGGCCCGCTTCGTCACGTGGGCTGAGGACGATGTGCTGCAGGTGCCGCAGAGCGCCCTCTTCCGCCACGACGACGGGTGGGGGGTGTTTGCCGTGCGGGACGGGCGGGCACAACTCCAGCCGGTGCAGGTGGGCCACCGGAACGGCCTCCGGGCGCAGATCACCGAGGGCCTGAGCGAGGGAGCGCGGGTCGTCACACATCCCGGCGATGCACTCGCAGATGGGAGCCGAATTTCGGTGCGGTAAGCCCCGAAGCAGCGCGGACTACGATCCCGGGGTTCGCCGGTTGTTTCCGAACCGACTGCACGTTTTCTTCACTATACTGTCGAGAACTTTGACCGTCTCTCGGCTGCAAGCGTCCCCCGTCTGCGTCGGAGACCGAACTGTCCTGATCATCTCCGCGGCGACACACGCCTATGGAATCACTGCTCTTCCGGGCCTCCGCTGTTTTTCGCCCTACGGACGAGGTCCTTTCCCTTCGCAAAAAGACACAGATCCAGATCTATCGCCTCCTGAGCGTTCTCGGGGCGATCCTCAATTTGCTATTCATCCCGCTTTACGCTGTGGGACATGCTGGGGCCGTCGATCCGATCTGGGCGCGCCTTGGGATTTCAGGACTGCTTCTCCTCCTGTTGGGCATTTCGTACGGCCCCCGGTGGGTTCGTCGCAACTACGAGTGGGGAGTGCAGGTGGGCCTATACGTCGTGCTCGGGTGGTTCATCTGGATTGCCGCTCTCAACCGCTTCGCGGCGGACTACGCACTGGGCCTGCTGCTGCTCTATGCCGTCTCCACCGTGGTCCTGCGGATGGGGTGCCGCACCATCCAGCCCGTGCTCTGGTTTCTGGGTGTTGGCTTTCTGGGAACAGCCGGAGCCGTCGTGGTGGGGCCTACCTCGCTGAACAATGCGCTGGTGCTGCTAGGGAGCATGGCTACGTTGGCCATCCTGGAGACCATCACGATCCAGGCGTTCCTGGCGACCCGGGAAAAGCTCCATGAGCGTGAGGAACGACTCCGGACCATTACCGAAAACGTGTCGGACGGCATTTATCGATCGGCTCCCGGCGACGGTCTGGTCTATGTCAATCGGGCCTTCGCGGAGATGTTTGGGTACGACGATCCAGAGGAGCTGCAGCAGATGGATCCCGCCACCCTCTATTCCAATCCCGAGGAGCGCCCGGAGCGGCAGGCACTGCTTCGGCAGGCCGAGTTCTTCGACGGCCATGAGGTGGAGCTCCGCCGGCGCGACGGATCGACGTTCACCGGCCTCCTCAATGGTACGGTCGTTCGGGAGAGTGATGGGTCGGTGAAGTACTACGACGGGGCCATTGCCGACATTACCAAACAAAAACGGGCCCAGCGGGCCCTGCGGCGGGAGCAGGCGGCCCTGCGTCAGATGTATCGGATCACAGCCGACCAGGAGGTCTCGTTCGAATCGAAGACCCACCAGCTTCTAGATCTGGGGCGGGACTATCTGAAAGTGTCGGAGGGGTTCCTGAGCCGGATCTCGGGAGGGACCCAGGAGATTGTGTATGCCCTCGGCACCCATCCGGATCTCCGGCCCGGTGAAACCTGTCCGCTGTCGGAGTCCTACTGCCAGAAGACCATCGAGCAGGACGGCCTGCTGACCGTCCATAACGCCGAGGCCGAAGGCTGGGCGGAGGACCCGGCTTACGAGAAGTTTGAGATGGGAACGTACATTGGAGCGAAAGTGGTGCTGGAAGGAGAGCTGTACGGCACCTTCTGTTTCGCCAACTCCGCCCCCCGGAAAGAAGCATTTACGGAGCGGGAGCGGACCCTTGTAGAACTGATGACGCAGTGGGCCAGCTATGAACTCGAGCAGCGCCAGTCCGCCCGTCGCCTCAAGCGCAAGAACGAGCGCCTCGACAGCTTCGCGAGCGTGCTCTCCCACGATCTCCGCAATCCCCTCAACGTGGCGACCATGCGGCTCGACCTAGCCCGGGCCGAGGATAATCCCAAGCACCTAAGCATCCTCGAGAATGCTCTCGACCGCATGGACCAGATCATTCAGGATGTGCTGGCCCTCACGCGTGGAGGGCAGAACATTCCCGATGAGGACCGGTCCACGCTTTCGCTCTCGTCAGTGGCTGAGACGAGCTGGGCTCAGGTCGACACGGCCCACGCGACGCTGCGCCTCGAAGACGACGTATCGGTCTGGGCTGACGAGGAGCGTCTCCAGCGGCTGCTGGAGAACCTGTTCCGCAATGCCGTGGAGCACGGGGGCAACGACGTGACGGTGTGGGTTGGAGCCCACGCGAGCGGCTTTTACGTCGAGGACGACGGGCCGGGCATCCCGCCGGAGGAGCGCGAGACGGTGTTCGAGGAAGGTTATTCTGGCACCAGCGAGGGGACGGGGCTGGGCCTGGGCATCGTGCGCACCATTGCGGAAGGGCACGACTGGACGCCTCAGGTGACAGGGGGACGGGCGGGCGGGACGCGATTTGAGGTGGAGGTGTGAAAGTGGGAAGGTGTGAAAGCTGAGAGATGGGAAAATTGGAGAGAACGTCCTGGGGAAGCGATCGGATCTCAATTCCAAATTCCGCGGACGGATTCGAGGTCGGTGGGGCAGGTCGCCGGGGCGGAGATGAGGCGGCTACGGATTGGGCGTCGTGCTGGTGCCTTAGAATCCGATTTGGAACCACGCCCTCGGCGTGGAGCGATGGCGCTAGGACCGCCCCTCGCGAGACCGTTTTTCCAGGAGCTGCCCAATGGCCCGGGCAATCAGGGCCAGAATCGTGGCCTCCGTGTCGTCGAGTGCCTCGAACACCGGAAGCACCTCGGTTGCGGGCCGGACTGTCAGGGACTCCTCTCCACCAGACTCCGGGCGGCGGGGTTGGCGTCCACAACCGTGCCGGTGGCATCGGTCAGCACGTAGCCGTCGTCCATCACGTTGAACGCCGGGGTGACGTTGAAGCCGTCGCCGGGGGGGTATCCCTCGAGCGCCTTGAGCAGGCTGGCAAAGACAGGCGCGAACAGTCCGGCGCCAACGAGCAGCGCGGGCATCCGGCGGACCGCCCCGATGAGTCCCTTGTACGCGACCAGAAGTGCGGCGAAGAGGAGAGCGCCGTGCCCCCAAGCAAGATACGCCACGAACAGGGGCGGAAACTCATACTCGAGCGCGTAGAGGCCGTCGACCCTGACGAGTGTGGGGTCGACGATCATCACGTGGCCGGATGGCGAATCGGACCACCCCGAGCACTATCGCGCGGTGGCCCGGCGGCTGACTGAGGAGGGGGCGTTCCTAATCGACCAGTATCACAATCCTTCCAATCCGGGCGTTCACCTCGGTGGACCGCGCCGGAGATTGGGGCACGGGTCGGCGCCGATATGATGCGTCTCGTGAGTGCGATGGGCACCGGAGGACTTCTCAGTGGCAGTGCCCGATACGTCAAGGAGCAGGCCGAGCAGCCAGGCCGTGACGTGACCGTCGTGGGGCTCGACACCGAGCGCCCCAACATCTCAACAGCGTTCTACGGCAAGGGAGCCGGTGCCCTATGACACCAGCGTGGAAGGGCTCGGGAAAGGCGGCGAGCTCCCGACGATGTGGTTCGAAGGTTCGGAGCATCTCCGACGAGACGACGTTCCAGCAGGCACGTGTGTCGTCCCAGGAGCACGGAATTCCAATTGGTGCGGGTGGGGTCCTGTCCGGGGCCCTCAACATCTGCGAGCGTCACCCGGAGGCTTGGGTTGCAATGATCATTTGTGACGGGGGCGAGCAGTACTTCGACCTGTTATTCGACGCGTGGTTAGCTTTACTCCGTCGAGGAGACCGACCTAGACCGGCGGAGTGCGCAGAGACGACGGGCATTGGCGACTTACATGGCCCCCCCATTGTGCCGCCGGCGAGGAAACCGAGGACGGCGCTGAACGCCAAGTAGGCGAGAAAGCCGACGATGATGGTGATGAACGTCTTCGTGTTGTCGAGGTCCAGGCCCTGCCGGATGGCCACAAATCCAGCCGCGAGCGACCAGAGCCCCCCCAACTAGCGCCCCCAGACAGGGAATGATTCAAGCGCCTGCGGGGTATACGCGAAGCCAATCACGCGCAGCATTTCTCCAAGGTTGGCTGTGCCTTTGAAAAGGAATGTCCCGACCCAGTAGGTGAGAGCCGACCAGATGAACCCCCCCGACGAAAGCACTGACGAGGGCTGCTACAAAGCTTGCCCCCGTCGCTGTTCCCGCGACGCCAGCCCAGATCGAATTTCCGATGGCATTGCAGACGGCTGCGAAGGTGACCACCCCTGCGGCCTGCCCCGTGGCAGTTGTGTCGTGTTCAACGTCTCCAAAGGTCGGCACGTCGAGACGAAAGACTCCGAGGACCCGGGTCGTGACCGAACTGTCCACCATGGTGCTCACCGAGGGGCTGGGATCGAGGGAAATGAATGTGTCTCCGCAGACACGGAAATATCGCCTTCTTTTGCGAATATCGTGTACAGAAGCGGGAAGGGAAAGGTCGCTCGTGCTGGGCCGGTCGTGCGCCCCCGAAATGGGCACGGGAGTCGCTTCGGGAAGTTACGGCAGGGTGGGGGTCTGTCATCGGTGATTCCGTCTCGCAGGGGATCCCAAACAATGCAACCCAGACGCCATCGATCTCGTTTTCAAGTTGTCCGATCCTATTTGTGGATACACTGCTGCCGTTATGAAAACTCGTCGGGCCATGCTCGTCAGTGTCGGACTGGTCCTGGCCATTGGAGGAATTGGCCTTGCCCTCAAGTGGGGGGGAGAGCTGGAGACCTACACGGTAAAAGGACGCGTGGCGGGCGTCGAGGACGAGGGACGGACCCTCTACGTCGAACACGAAAAGATTCCCGGATACATGCCGGCAATGACGATGCCGTTGCCGGTTGCTGATCCCGGAGACGTGACCTCACTCGAGCAGGACGACGCGATCCAATTTCAGATGAAGGTGACCGGGGATAGTGCCTGGATCGACGTTGTCGAGACGATTGCAGACACGGCCGTGGACCGACATCCGGCCCGCTCCATCCAGCCGATTGCGGGGGCCTCGGAGGCGGGCGGGCAGATGCTCCAAGAAGGCGACCGCGTGCCAGCCGACCTTACTCTGACGACCCAAGCGGGAGAGCCGATTCGCCTGGGTGAGTTTCGGGGACAGGTGCTCGTTCTCACATTCATCTACACGCGGTGTCCCCTGCCCAACTACTGCCCACTGATGTCCAGACAGTTCGCAGCCCTTCAGCCGAAGCTGCGAAAGCAGTTTGGGTCGAAGGTCCACCTTCTCTCCGTTAGCTTCGATCCGGCCCACGACACGCCGGCGATGCTTCGAGACTACGCATCGAGGTACACAGACCGGCTCGACACGTGGACGTTCGCGACGGGCGATTCGGCGGAGGTCGCCCGCATCACGAACCGCTTCGGGGTCTTCACGAAGACGGAGGGGGAAGAGATCACGCATAATCTTGTGACGGCGGTTGTCGGCCCGGATGGCACTTTGAAGCGCCTCTTCCGTGGCAACGACTGGTCGCTGACCGACGTGTTGACGGCCGTGCGGAAAGTGCCGCTGTGAGAGACCGGACCCATGACGAGCGTCATTGTCTCAACCTCCGCCTTCCATGTCTTCCTCTTCTCCGGAATCTACCAGCACGCCCCCGACCGTTGGGGTAGATGTCGGCGGCACCTTTACAGACTTCGTGGTGTCCACTAAGGAGGGCCTGCAGGTCCACAAGGAGCCCACCTCCTCCCCACAGCACGAGGCCGTGGGAACGGGACTCGACCATCTCGGTGTCCCCCCGCAGGCGCCGGTAGTCCACGGCACTACGACTGCAACGAACGCCCTCCTGGAGCGACGCGGAGCGCGCACGGCCCTCGTCACCACCGAGGGATTTGCCGACGTGCTCGTCATTGGCCGACAAAATCGGCCCGAGCTCTACGACCTCCAGCCGTCGCGTCCGGCCGCTCTCGTCCCGGCAGACCGGCGTCATGCCGTACCCGAGCGTCTGAGTGCCGAGGGCGACGTGCTCACTCCCCTCGACGAAGAGGCCGTCCGGCGCGTGGCGCAGACCCTTGCCGAGCAGGAGGTGGAGAGCGTGGCACTCGTGTTGCTCTTTTCGTACCGGAATGCCGAGCACGAAAAGCGAGCCGCTGAACTTTTGCGGGAGGCCCTGCCAAACGTGCCCATTACGCGCAGCAGCGCCCTTCTGCCCGAGCACCGCGAATACGAACGGACGGCCACGACCGTGATCAACGCCTACGTCCGTCCTGCGGCGGAGCGGTACCTGCGCCAACTCGACGACGAAGTGGGGGAGCGCTCCGTTCGCGTCATGCAGTCGAACGGGGGGACCATTGGGCTCGACCTCGCATCCGAACAGGCCGCGCGGCTGGCCCTGAGCGGCCCGGCCGGTGGCGTGGTGGGTGCCCTCGGCGTGGCCCGGCGGGCAATGGACACCGACGCGCCCCGCATCATGACGCTTGACATGGGCGGCACGAGTGCCGACGTGGCACTCTGCGAGGGAAGGGTGCCGCGGACCACCGAGCACACCATTGCGGATCTCCCCCTGCGCCTGCCCGCAACGGACATCCACACTGTGGGGGCGGGCGGGGGCAGCATCGCTCACGTCGACACCGGCGGCAGCCTGCGTGTGGGGCCGGAGAGCGCCGGGGCCGAACCGGGTCCGGTCTGCTACGGACGGGGGGGCACCGAGCCAACTGTCACCGACGCGCACCTTGTCTTGGGCCGCCTGCAGGCCGAGCATATCCTTGGGGGAGAAGGCACGCTCGACATGGCACCCGAGACCGCCCGCGAGGCCGTGGCCGTCCTCGGCTCGGTCCTGGGCCGATCCGCCCAAGAGGCTGCTCTCGGAATTCTCCGGGTGGCGAACGCGACCATGGAACGCGCCCTCCGCCGCGTGTCCGTGGAGCGGGGGCACGACCCGCGAGAATACACGCTCGTCGCCTTTGGCGGAGCCGGGCCCCTGCACGCGGGAGCGCTGGCCGAGGCCCTGGGCATGGAGCGCGTCCTGGTCCCCCCCGCGTCCGGTGTGCTTAGCGCCCTCGGCCTGCTCATGGCGGACATGGTGTACGACACGTCCCGGGCCCTCCTAACTCGCGCCGACGCTCTCGTCAGCGATCCGGCCCCCCTGCAAGGCGCCGCCGACGCAGTCGAAAGTGAGGGACAGGCCGTCCTCAACGACCACGGGTGCCCCGAATTCTCCTTCGAGCTCGACGCGCGCTACGTAGGACAAAGCTACGAGGTGAGTGTGCCCCTGCAGACGCCGATTACCTCTGAGCACGTGGCCGACGCCGTTCGGGCCTTCCACGATCGACACCGCCGGCGCCACGGGCACGCCAACCCCGAGGAACCGGTGGAGGTCGTCGCTCTCCGCGGACGCGGCACGGTTGCCGTCCCGCCCCCATCCCTGCCGCGTGAGCCCGAAACGGACGTGCCGCTCGAGGAGGCAATGCTCGGCACTCGTCCCGTCTGGTTTGACGCCGACAGCCCCACGGAAACGACCGCGTACGCCCGCACGGCACTGCACCACGGTCACGCCGTCGAGGGACCTGCCATCCTCCATCAGTACGACACCACCATCGTCGTTCCCCCGGCCTGGGACGCCCGGATCGACGCCTGGCAGAACGTCTGGATCGAGCGGTAACACCATGCGCTCTGGTCATTGGCCAAGCAACACGTGTTAAAATAGACGCGGGGCCAGATCACGCCGCTTCTGACCCGGAATCTCCAACGGTCGCTCATGCCCGATTCACGTCCGTTTGAGGAATGGTGCCGGCGCCTGAAGGCGTCCGACCGGACGGCATACGGGGAGCTCTTCGAGGAAATGTACGAACCGCTCTTCCGATACGTCCGGTCGATCACGCAGTCTCGGGGGGCAGCTCAGGACGTGACGCAGGACGTGTTCATCCGACTGTGGGAGGCGCGCGACTCGCTGAGCCCGGACCAATCCCTGGAGGCGTACCTCTACCGTATCGCCCGAAACCGGGCTTACAACCGCGAGCGTAACCAGCGTACGCGGGCCGAAAAGGAAGAAACGGTACGCGAGCAGACAGCCGCCCAACCGGCCCCGCCGACGCGGCCCGACGCGGCCACCGACGCGGAACGGCTCGAAGATCGGCTCTGGCGGTGGATCGGCGAACTGACTGAGCGACAGCGCGAGGCTCTTGTGCTGAGCCGCTTCGATGGTCTGAGCCACGAGGAGGTAGCGGAGGTGATGGATATTTCGCCGCGAACGGTCAACAACCACATTGTGCGGGCCCTGAAGCACCTGCGCGGACGCATCCGTGCCTACGAACCAGACCTGCTGAACCGTAATGAGAAATGATACACCCCAAATCCCCCCTGACCTGAAGGACCGACTTCGGAAGGAGTCGCCCGACGTACGCGCCGACCTTCAAGACGTGTGGACGCTCATCGACTCCGCTGAGACCGCCGCGAGCAAGGGCGCTGATCCGGAAGCGGCCTGGACTGCCCTCGTGCGACGCCATCCCGAACTGGACGCCTCCCCAACGGATGGGACCGACGCCTCTTCTAGAACGGACTCCGCTCCTGTCTCCCGTCGTCGAAAGCGAACGGCCCGGCGCCCAAACCGACGGCAGTGGCAAGCCCCGACAGCTGTCGGGGTGGCTCTCGCCGCAATCGTACTGGTGTGGAGCCTTTGGTTGTGGCGTCAGCCCGTCACGGTTACAACGCCCCCGGGTCAGCAACAGTCAGTCATCCTGCCCGACGGATCAACCGCCGACCTCAACAGCGGAACGACCCTTGCGTATCGACGCGGCTTTCAGGCCTGGCCGCTCGTCGACGCCGATCGGCGCACCGTACGGCTCGACGGAGAGGCGTTCTTCGAGGTGACGGACGGACCCCGTTCGTTTGTGATCGAGACCGCCAACGCCCATGTGACGGTCGTCGGCACACGCTTCAACGTACGATCCCGAACCGAAGAGGACGCCTCGACGACAGAAACCGAGGTGACGGTGGTCGACGGACGGGTTCGGGTGGCGGCCCAAAAGCAGCCGTCCCGAACCATCGTTCTGTCCGAGTCAGGGCACGTGAGTAGAGTCACAGATCCGGCGAGCGCTCCTACCTCGCCGCAATCCGCCAGCGTCAAGCACGTTCTCGCCTGGCGCGACAATGGGTTTGCCGCACGGGCCCAGCCCCTCACCGCGGTAATTCACGACCTGGAGCGCCGCTACGACGCGACCCTGCGGATCCACGAGTCCGTGGAGCGAACCCGGGCGCCCGTTTCCCTCTACTATCCGGGACCGACGGAGCTCGAAACCATTTTGCACGATCTTTGTACAGCCCGCGATTTAAACTACCGCCCCACGAGCCGGGGTTTTGAGATTTTTTCGGCGTCGGATACGCGGTAGCGCCGCCCCCTCGGTTGGTTGTCTACTCCTACGCGCAGGCTCGATTCTCCTCGTCGCGTTCCGGCCGTCATGACTGATGCGTTGGGCTCATGTCGAAGGCTCGGACTCCTGGGCCTCCTTCTTCTCTTGGGCGTTGGGGGACCGGCGCTCGCCCAGTCGAGCGAGGGGGATCCAGCGTCGCTCGGCATTCGGGACGCCCCGCTGGGACAGGCCCTAGAGCAAACCGCCGCCGCAACCGGCATCAGCCTCGTGTACGACGCGAGCCTCGTGGCCGACCGGCGAGCTTCTTGCGTCACTCCGAAGGTGGCCCCGGAGGCCCTCCTTCGCTGCCTGCTCGACGGGCACCCGATTGATTACGTCCAGACCTCCCGGGGCACGTACGTCTTGCGAGGGGCCGCTCGTCGTCCGCCGCAGGAAGGCCAGCTGACGGGACGCGTTCGGGGCGGGACGGAGGGGCACCCGCTTTCGAACGCGCACGTACGGCTGCCGGAGGCCCGAGCGTTTGCGGGCACTGCCACCGACTCGACGGGACGATTTCGAGTAACGGGTCTTCTGCCCGGCCCCCACACCGTCGTGGTCACCCATCTCGGGTATAAGCGCCACGAGGCCACCGTCTACGTGCCGCCCAACGGTGCGGCGCACCACGAGGCCACGCTCGCCCCGTCTTCCATCGTGGCCGACTCGCTCGTCGTCAATGGTGATCAGTTCGGACCGGTGTCGGCTCAGAGTGGGACGGAACGTATGTCGGACGGCGATTTGCGCTGGAACCGTGCGGCGGAGGGGACCGACGTGCTCGACGCGGCCCGTTCCCTCCTCGGCGTGACCACCTCACCCCCCTACGCCGATCTTCACATCCAGGGGGGGACCACCGGCGGACACACGTTGCACCTCGATGGCGTGCCAGTGCGAAATCCGGCGAGTGCGGGTCGGCTCCTGGGTGCTTTCAGTCCCCTGGCCCTCGACGGCCTGACGGCCCGCAAGGCAGGCTTTGGAGCCCTCCACGGAAATGCCCTCTCCGGCACCCTGGAACTGGAGCACGACCTGTCGGGCCGTGACAAGTATGGAGCACTCCAGGTCGATCCGCGCAGCCTGAATGCCCGACTGAGGAACACCGCGACGATCGGCTCGACACCCATTACAGCGATGGTGGCGGGCCGCGTGAGTCTCTGGGACGTGTACCAGGACGCGGGCCTGTACGACCTCATCGACCGGTGGTCGACGCTCGATCCCATGCTCGTGGCAGCGCAGGTGCCCGGTGACACTCCCCCCGCCGGTGACTCGCTGGGGGCCCGCGCGCAGCCGAGTGCGGGCTTCTACGACCTGCACGGTGCTGCCCGCTTCGACTTTGGCCCGGCGAACCGCCTGTATGTCTCCGCCTATCACGGGGGCAGCCACCTCGGGGCAAACCTCGTGCTGGGACAGAGCGTCGGTTCCGGACTGAGCAGCGGAGACGATCAGGAGACGTCGCTCGACACGTCCACATTTTCGCTGCCGACCCACGACGAATATGCGTGGACGAATACGGCCGCCCAGGTCCGCTACGAAGCACCCGTGGGCAATCGAACCATGGGGACCCTTCGGGCCACAGTGAGCCATTATCGGGGCGTCACGCAGTCGGAGGTTGAGGACTTTCAATCGATCCGCCAGTCCAGCTATACGACCACGATGGCCGCGGCGCAACAGGCGGCCTACGGGCAGGAAGGAGCAAACGAGGTGACGGAGGTCGCCCTCGACGGCCGCTTCGACGTGTCGTTCTCAGAGGGGGGGACCTTCGTCTGGTCGGCCGGGCTGACGTATCAGGGAAGTCGCTTTCGGATTGGAAATGCGTTTTCCCCTCGGCTCCGGCACCAGACGGGCACGATGCGGCTGCGGACCGCAACCGAAACGACGGTCGACCTCGGGGCCCATACCCAAATCGAGGGGGGACTTCGCCTGACGGGCCTTCCGGCTCAGAACGCCCTCTTCGCGGAGCCACGCGGGGCCGTTCGCTACGATCGGTCGCTCGACGGCCTCGGCACGGTCGGCTTCAACGTGCGGGGCGGACTCTACCGGCAGTTTACGACCCAATTCGATCTGAACCGGGACGGGGCGACGGCCGTCGTCCCCACGACCCAGGTATGGCTTCCTGTTTCTTCCCCGCTCACGCCGCCCCGCACCTACCATCTTGCGACCGACCTGACGTGGAAGCCGAACTCGCGGTGGAGCGTGGACCTGGAAGGATATCAGAAGTGGCACCCCCACTTGCTCGCCGTCGATTACCCGGCTCTGCGCGACCGCCCTGTGATGCCGGAGGGCCTCACTAATCCGTCCCATTTCCTCGCGCCGAGTCGCGGGGTTGCGTACGGCGGCGGTGTGCGCGTGACGTACGAGGGGGACGGTCTCACCGGATCGGTGCGCTACGCCTACAGCCGCACCCGCCGCACCTTTCCGGGTCGCTTCGACGGACGGCTGACCCCAGTGCCCTGGTCCGAGCCGCATCGCCTTTTCCTGAACGCCGAGGTGCCGTTGGGGGCGGGCCTCGCAATCGAGACGCAGGGTAAGGGCGTGTGGGGGCGCCGGTGGGGCTACCGCCGGGCCTACTATGCCTACCTGAGGCCCTCCGACCTCGAAACGGCATGGGACCGGCTCCAGCTGGACCGGCCCGGGACCCATGTTCTGCCGCCCCTGTACCGCCTCGATGCCGGTCTCAGCGTCACCCACACCTGGGGGGGCGTGGACGTGGAAGGGCGCATCGGCGTCGCCAACGTGCTCGACCGCCGCAACGTCGCCGACTGGGCCCTGGAGCCGAAGGAGGGGGGCTCCGTCACGCGGTGGGCGCGCTCCCTGCCGGGCCGACGGGCCACAATATCAGTGCGCATCCGGTACTGAACCGCGGGGAAACACTCCCACAGTGGCGCGGTGGGAAGCCTGTCCACACGTAGTTTCCACCCCTCCCCCGCCCCGGCAAATTCGATTCTCGGGCCGAGCGTCCGGTGCACAGATTCATCTGGGATGCGGGTCGTCCTAAAGAGACGTTCTGCGGAAGACCTTCCGAGCCCATGGCCGCCCCTTCTTCGAGCGACGGCACATCCGATTCGTCTCCCCCCGCGGACTCCTCGTTTGCGTCGGCCTTCTCGGACGACACAACCGATAGATCCTCGTCCGAGGGGACGCTGGAAAAGCTCGGCGACGCGTCATCGGACGCAGGCGATCCGGAGAGCGAGTTCCAGCAGGTACGGGAGTTGCTCGTGGGGGAGCATGTCCGCGAGACGGACGACCGACTCTCGCGATTGGAGGAGCAGGTCGATTCCCGGCTGTCGCACCTGGAGGAACAGCTCGATGCCCGGCTTTCGTCCCTGCGCAGCGACTTTAGGGAGCAACTCAAGGAGCTGACAGATGCCGCCGAACGCACCCAGGAGGCCCTGCGGCAACGGATCGTCGACCAGGAAAACATCCACCGCACCGACATTGGGGATCTACAAGAGCAAATTCAGGACCTCAAGCAGGAATTGGTCAGCACGCACGCCGACGTCGTCGAGGCCCTCAAGAAACTCCAGGAGCGCGTTCGCACACGATTGCTTGAGCAGAAAGACGAGATGGCACAACGGATCGCCGAGCAGGAGGACGAGCTGACGCGACAGATGGCCGATCAGGAAGAAGAGCTGACGCAGCAGATGGCCAAGCAGGAAGACGAGCTAACGCAACGAATCGTCGAACAGCACGAGGAGCTTGCGTCTACCATCGACGAGGAGGTTGGGCAGCTCCGAGAGACCGCTGCTGACAGTCGCACCCTGGCTGCGCTGCTTGAGCAGGTAGCCGCACACCTTCGCGAATAGTCTTGGCGAACCGGATGGACATCCGGCCCCGGAACGAGAGCGCCGAGAGCCGCACCGTCTCCGGATCATCGAGATCCTACCGCCCCAACCACCCCTGAGCCGACATGAGCACGTCCTCAGATCCGTCCGACGGAGTGGCGGCGTCTCGGTCCGCACCGTCCGAGGGGGAGGACCAGCGCAAGATGGAAGAATTGCGGCGAATCCTGCTCCGGCCCAATCGGGAGGCCCTTTCGGACCTGGACGAGCGCGTGGTCCGCCTGGAGGAAGAGGCCGAGACGCCGGACCTGACGGGAGAAGAGGTGGGGGAGGTGTTGCCCGAGGCCGTTCAGCGGAACATGCAGGACGAGACGGACCGGGCCATCCTCGCCGAGGCCCTGTCTCCCACGATCGAGCGCACCCTGCAGTCCTCGATTGAGCGCGACCCGCAGCCGATCGTCGACGCGATCTTTCCCGTCATCGGTCCGGCCATCCGCAAGAGCGTGTCGGAAGCGCTCAATCGTCTTCTCACCAACGTCAACGAAACGATAGAGCACGGCCTTTCCCTGAAGGGCCTGCGGTGGCGGTGGGAGGCGTGGCGCACCGGCCGGCCGTTTGCCGAGGTGGCGCTGCGGCATACGCTCCTGTTCCGGGTCGAGCAGCTGTTCCTGATCGACCGGGAAACGGGACTGCCCATGCAGCACCTCACCGCCGACGCGGTGGACGCGGAGGACGAGTCGCTGGTTTCGGGGATGCTCACCGCGATTCAGGACTTCGTGCACGATTCCTTCGAGGTGGAGGAGGGGGACACCCTGCAGGATTTCTCCGTCGGCGAGCTCAGCGTCTGGGTGGATCACGGCCCGCACGCAGCGCTCGCAGCCGTCATTCGAGGGACGCCGGATCCCCAGTTCCGGGAGGTGATGCACCAAGTCACCGAGCAGGTGCACCGTCAGTTTCGGGGGGCGCTGGTAGAGTTCGACGGAGACGACGCGGCCTTGGACGATGCGCGACCGGTGCTGGAGCAGGCCCTTCTCACCCGCCGCGAGACGCCCAGCAGCCGCCCCTCACCGATCCTCTGGGTTCTGCTTCTGGCCCTGTTGGCGGGGCTGGGATGGTGGGGATACCACTCGTGGACGGCGCATCAAGCCTGGAATCACTACCTGGAGCGGCTCAAGTCCACCACGGGCGTCGTGGTGACCGAGACGGGCTCCGCCGAGGGCCGATGGACGGTGCAGGGGCTCCACGATCCCCTGGCGCCTCACCCCGACTCGATCCTTCGCAGCGGTCCCCTCGAACCTGCACAGGTGCAGGTCACGTGGCGACCCTATCGCTCCCTCGAACCGGAACTGCTGCTGCGCCGCGCGAAGCAGCAGGTCGAGCAGCAAGTCATCCTGTTTGACGAAGAAACGAACCTGCAGGACGGGCAGCAACGGCTGCTCGATCGGCTCTCGGATCACCTCCTCGACCTCTACCAGGCCGCTCAGTCGCTCAATCACGAGTTGGAGGTGCAGGTGCGGGGGCACCACAGCGTGGAGGGGGCGGACCGTGTCAACCGGCGCCTCGCCAAGGCCCGGGCCGATCTCGTCGCGCGACTTTTGCGACAGCGCAGTGTGCCGGAGGCGGTGCTGCGTCCCTTGAGCGATGCCGGTACGCCCATTCACCCCGATGCCACCGGCACCGAGGAGGGGCGCACCTTCAACCGGGGCGTGACCCTGCACGTGGAGATCGCGAAGAAGTAGTGCGTTGCACGTTTCTTCGGCGCAGTGTTGTCGCTTGGGAGAAGGGCCTTGCCTCCTTCCACAAGGATAATCTTTCCCGTAACGTCTTAACGTTCAACGTTTTCACGCTAGAACGTGTAACGCTCAATCCTCATCCAAGAGCCGGTAGACCGTGGAACGGGCCACGTCGAGGGC
>CAYRPX010000023.1:0-19692 GCA_964426195.1 uncultured Salinivenus sp. | reverse complement strand
GGCCCACGAGGCGTATTTGTGGCAGAGCGATTTCGAGGCGATCATGGCCTCTGAGGCTCCAGTTACGACGGTGTGGGCCATCCACACCTGGCAGGGGCGGGTAGAACCGCTGATTCGTCCCGGGCCGGAGATGGGATCCCAACTGGGTCCGTGGACGGCATTCCAGGAGGCGATGGAAGAGGCCGACGAGCAGGACCTCATTGAGACACTCGATCAGCGCGAGGAACCGCCGGGATACGGCTCCATCAGTTGGTCTGCGGGTCCCCACGCGCAGTTCGGCGTTACGGCGATCCTCTGTGAGGGGGGCGGTAATTTCTATACCAAGCAGGAGAACATCGACTCCGGCACGTATTTAATGCAAAGCATTGACGCGTATTACGAGGGGACGCGAGAGTAAATGTCGAGGGGACTGAACGTCAGACGGACGCTCGTTTCGAGGTGTCATCCCGGCGTTCCCCGATGCTCAGTCATTTCTGCCGGAAGCTTCTCACTCGGCCTCTTCTTTCATCAGCAGCTCGACCCCGCTGGTACCGAAGGAGGTACCGAAGGAGCAGGTCGCCGGTCTGCAGCCGCAGATGGACTTCTTTTTTTCCTCCCCTTTGAGCTGAAACCTCGTCTCCGTCGAGGTTCGCAGCGCGGTGCTCGTACGGGGAGGCTGGGCCTTCCGCATTCGAGGCTCTCGTTCAATGAGGGGCTGGGGGGGCGGTAAACCTGCGACTTTCAGAAGTGAAACGTATACGTGTACTTCACCTTCAGCGAGCGCGAGTCGGTCCGGGGTAGAGTAGGAATCTGGCGGTTCAGATTGGTGTTGAGGCCTTCGTCGTATACGATCCAGAGGTCGCTCCCTTCGGAAAAGTTGTAGCGGAACCGGGTGTTTGCCGAGATGCGGTTTGCAGCGCTGTTGTATTGGAAAAAGGAGTTCAGGGAGAGCGCCGTGTTGAGCGCCGCACGGATCCGGAGACGCGCGAGGTGACTATCAAACCGACGGTTCCGGTCCGGAAACTCGATGTAATTGAACACATAGCCTCCCTCAAGTCCGAGATGCTTGGAGATCGACCAGGTCGGCGTGAGTTGTGCCGAGAAACGTCGTCCGTCGAAGAAGCTCCCTGCCTGTAATTCAGTCCCCGCTCTAAGCAGACCCGTGGGGGAGGTATGAAACTCGAGGGTGCCGGTCGCAAAGGTGTACCGCCCGGGGGGGACGGGGGTGTTGCCGCCCAGAGTGAAGAGGTTTCGGGGAGTTTCGCGCTGGACCGACAGAGAAGCTCTTCCGCTCGCCTGGTTGTTTGAGGTGAACTCCCAGGAGGAGGTGACGGCGGCCGACTCGACCGAACCGTCATCGTTGCGGAGAAATGCAAAGCTGTTTAGACCGATCGTGTGCCGGAGAAGGGGAGAGTCCCCGTCAGGCATCCAGGTATAGGATACGGTGTTGTCAGTATTCACGAAGTCCGTTCGCCGTACGAACCCCATTCCGGGCCGATAGTTTGGGCCCGACCGAGTCAAGAACACGTCGTATCCGAATCCCCGGCGCCGGCGCCGTTCCAGTTCCACGCTGATCCGACCGGAGTTGACGGCGGTTAGATTGCCCGAGCGGATGAGTTCGTTCTCCAGCGTCTGGGCCCACTTCACGGATAAATAGTCCTTGCCGACCAGTCGGAAGAGCCCGTCGACGCCGTACGTCACATTGTAGGTGCCGTCCCTCCCGACTCGGCTCGTTACCAGTCCTCCGACATTGGAGTACGGATTCAGTACCTGTCGGCGCAGACGCACCACGCCGAAGTTCTCCGAGGGAAGAGCGCGGCTCTCGGCCGTCTGCATTTCAATGAGCCCCAGGTCCCATTCGCCGACCCGACCCACGAGCCGGGCCCCTCCCAGAATGCGTACCGGCCGGCCCGATTTCGTCAATCCGATTCGTCGGCTGTGAAAGAGGCGGCTCTGGCCTCCGGTCCGAAACTCGAATAGTCCGGATCGCTCCTGGAAGAACTGACGCTTCTCGGGGAAGAACAGCGAAAACCGGCTCAGGTTGATCCGCTGGTCGTCCGCCTCTACCTGGGCAAAATCAGTATTTGCCGTAAGGTCGAGACTCAGATTCTCACGAATCCGGTACTTGATGTCGAGACCCGCATCGGTGGGCACCGTTCGGTCTCTGACGTACCGCTCCCCTCCGCCGCTGCGAAGGGTCTGCTTCTGCTCCATGCCGGCCAGGCCGTAGGGCGTCACGTGGACCGGTCGCTCGGACTCAACGTCCGTGAGGACGATCTTCCGCGCTCGGGAGGGTTTGAGAAACGCCCAGTCGGCATTCGGCTCGACGGCCGGAAACACAACCCGTTCGTTCTTGCGAGCGATCTTCCGGTGGATGATCAGGCCCATGACGACGCGCCCATCCTCCGCGTCGACCCGGAGACTGGAGAGGGGGAGGCGCATTTCGGCAAACCACCCGCGCTGATCGACGACGGTCTCTACGTTCCAGTAGGTGTCGAAATTCGCGTTGATCCAGCTGCCGGACGCGATTCCGCCCCCGGACGCGTCGTTCGAAATTGCCGCGTCGCGACGGTTGCCCGCAGGGGTCGTGTTGAAAAGAAGTCCCGTCTCGTTGTCGTTGTAGGTATCGAGCACCATCTCGACGTGGTCGCTCCCGTTGAGTTCGTCTCGGTAGAGCGTGTTCGAGCGGATGCCGTCCGGGGTGGCGTCCAGGGCTCGGACCGAAACGTAAAAATAGTTCTCGTCGTAGGCGAACCGGAACTCAGTGCGCTCCGAGGGAGGGGCACCGGCTTGGGGCTCGTACTGAGCCACGGGCACGGGATCGATTCGTTGCCAGGCCGCTTCGTTCGGGTGACCGTCGAGCCGAATGGGCTCTTCAATTCGTGGAATCTCCAGGGGCTCGTGTCCGGCCTGGGCGTTTGCTCGGTCGGCCCTGCCTCCAAGCATGAAGCTCGTTATCAAGAGGCAAATCACGGGGAGGTGCAGAAGGCACGCCTGCAGCTGTTTTTCTGGCACGGCCCTTTCGGGGCATTTCTGAAGGGAAGAAGAATCCATCGGCGTAACAACCCTTGCCGCAGGGCGAAACTAACAAAAAAATCCGAGCTATGTATAACATTTTCCCGGCCTTGACAGAGCAATCGCACATTTTTCTGATTGCGCCGAGCGACCACAATGGCGCTCTTCGCAAACCGCATCTGCGATAGGCCTTGTTTGGTCTTGATCTGCTCACTGATTCCCCCCGTTTGGTTCCATGTCTGTTCCTCTTCTCTCTCGATTTGGCGCCGGCTGTTTGATTCTCTTCATCCTCGTCGGGAGCGCCGGGGCACAGACCTCCGACTCTCCCGCTGTGAGCGACGACTCTCTACTAGCCCTGTACGAAGGACTACGGGTGGCCGACGTGTCGGACGGAATGGATGTGGTAGGGCTGCGCGACGTGGGTCTGATGAACCCCGAGATTCGTCCCCTTTGGCGGGACGTCGATCACCTCGAACACCAGTTCAGAGGCATCGCCGTAACGGCCCGCTACGTGCCTACCAATCGTCCGACCCCCGACTCGATGTCATTGGAAGCGTTCCAGGAATGGGCGGGCGAATGGTATGCCGAAATTTCCCCGGAACCATTTGTCGAGTACATCGAGGACGGCACAGCTATGGTCATCGACGCCAGTGGGGACGGCGACACCGGCTCAATTGGATCCTACAATGCCCTCTCCTGGATGGCGAAGGGGATGCGGGGAATCGTCACGACGGGGAGCGTGCGGGATTCGGACGAGATCATTAAGCAGGGCATTCCCCTCTACTACGATCCCCTCCAGCGGGGACGCGGCATTCGGCCGGGCCGTAATGAATTCGAGTCCGTCAACGAGCCGGTGGAGGTCGGGGGGGTACTCGTGGAGCCGGGGGACGTCGTGGTGGCCGATGGGGACGGCGTAATTGTGGTGCCGCGGGACCATGCGGTGCCGGTGGCTCAGGCAGCCCGGGCTATCCTCAACCAAGACAAGGCCGCGCGCCGAGACCTGTACGAAAAGCTGGGCATTCCCCTCGATGAGACCGTGAAGGAATAGAATAGAGCGTCCCTTCGAAGGCGTTGCCCGCACGACCGTGCTCGGACGGCGACGAAGTCGGGCCGCACCTTGCGTGCGCTTGGCTTCCTGAAGGAGGAAGGACCGTTTTTACGGGGACGCCTCCTTCGGGCGGGTCACAAGGCTGGAATCCAGGGCCCAGGGGTCGCGTGGGTCCTGGCGACGGAGGTACTGGTCGGCGTCGGACAGATTCGTGATGCTGATAGTCTCGGGATCGTACTGGATTTCGCGCTGGCCCGCCCGAAGGGAGGTGAGCCCCAACAGCATCACCTCCGTGAGCGGGACTGCATAGTCAAAGCCGGAGACGGGCTCCGTTTCTCCCCGGATGGCTCGAATCCAGTTCATCTCGTGGCCGCCGGCTCCTCCTTCGATGCGGTCAAACATTTTGGGTGGATCTGGTTTTCCGAGCTCTTCGGGCACGAAGCGCGGCTCGTTGCCCCACTTGCCGTGGACGAGGATCCCCTTGCTGCCTTCGTAGAGCACCCCACCTGAGGAGGTCCCCATTTGCTCGTCACTCGGCCAACCGTCGGGACGTTTCGGTTTGAGTGTCCCTGTCGACCATGTCAGGTCCACCGCTGGACGGTCGTTTGTTGCGGGGAAGTTGTAGTACACCTGGGCGGCGTCTGGCCAACTCACCCCGTTAAAGTTTGCGGCTGTCGTCTCGACGGCGGTGGGATATCCGAGTTCCAGGGCCCACCAGGGATGATCAAGGAGGTGGGCGGCCATGTCCCCGACGGCCCCAGTGCCGTATTGAACCCATCCACGCCAGCGAAAGGGGTGAAAGGCTTCATGGTAGGGTTCCTGGGGGGCCGGGCCCAGAAAGAGGTCCCATTTCAATTTGTCGGGGGTTCGCTGAATGGTTTTTGGCATCTCGACGCCCTGGGGCCACCAGCCGACGGGCCGGTCAGTCCATACGTGGACCGTGTGCACGTCTCCAATTCGCCCACTCCGAATGTATTCGTTGATTAGGCGGCCTGCGTCCCCGGAGTGCCCTTGATTGCCCATTTGCGTGACCACGCCCGTCTCGTTGGCCACCTGTCCCACAGCCTGAGCTTCGGCGACCGACCAGGTCAGCGGTTTTTGCACGTACACGTGCTTCCCGCGGCGCATGGCATCGATGGCAATTTTCGCATGGGTGTGGTCGGGCGTGGCAATGACGACGCCGTCGATCTGATCGCCCATCTCGTCGAACATGCGGCGGTAGTCGTAAAACGTTTCCGCCTCCGGAACCGACTCGAAGACGCTCGCTGCGTAGTCGTGGTCCACGTCCGCCAGCGCGACAATATTCTGACTCTTTAGGTTGTTCAGGTTGTTCTTGCCCATTCCGCCCACACCAATTCCAGCCACATTCACCGTGTCACTGGGGGCCTGATACTCCGATCCGCCGAGTACGCGTCGGGGGACCACAAGCGGGGCTGCGGTCACTGCAATCCCGCCCTTTACGGCGGACTTGAGAAAAGAGCGACGGGAAAAGCCTTGTTCAGACATGTCACTGGAGGGGCCGCGTGTGAGAACAGGAATCGTTCGAGCAGTTCAATCTGTCGTAGCAAAATATAACGTGCCTCCGATAAATGAAAGGGGCTCATGGCTGTGCCGAAACCTAACCCGGGAGACGTTCGACCGAAAATGCCAGGATCCTTCCCTGCCTGAAGGGGAAGAAACTAAGTTGGTTTATGCTCTCGCGAGCCGATACAGAATCGCAACAGATTCTGAGGCCTGGTTCGACTCGACTAAGGAATAGAGACGACGTTCTTAACGTAAACTATATTCTCAGTTCACCTCTTGTTTTTCGTTTTCATTGTGGCTGTCGTTACTTGAAAACTCACTTCCAAAAGAAAAAAGGCAACTCTGCTGAGGACTTCATCCATTAGGGTGTATCCGGGGTCCGCGTAAATGACGCCGATACGCCCCGTCTCTTCTCGCCGACGCCTTCTGCACTCCATGTCGCTAGTTACGTCGTGTACCCCTCCTGGTGAATGGTCGTTCTACTGCGTCGGGCTTCTGATGGCAGGACTTCTGCTGTTGGGGGGAACGCGTTCGGCTCCTGTTCAGGCCCAGACCATTACAAAGGTCCAGCCCCAGAGCGGGACGGTCGGCACGCCCGTTCACATCCACGGCGATGGGTTCAGCTCCACCTCGAGCGACAACACCGTTGAGTTCGGGGGCACCGTAGCCACAGTCGATAGCGCGAAGAGTACGGTCCTCTACGTAACGGTGCCGTCTGGTCCCAGCGGTCCGGTCGATGTGACGGTATCGAATTCGAGTGGGACGACCACGGCCCAAACCGCCTTCTCGGTCGTCACGGGCGGGGCCGCGTCCTTCGCCAACACCCGGGCGGGCCTGGGTGGGACACAGCTTGGGTCCGTCGAGTGGGCCGACTTCAACAACGACGGGCGGTTTGACCTCCTCGTTACTGGGGCCGACACGAATTCAGCCCCCTCTGCGACCGTCTACCTCGCGGATGGGTCGGGGGGATACGCCCCAGCCGACGCCGGTCTCACCGGCGTGCAGAGAAGCGCATCGGCGGTCGGGGACGTGGACGGCGACGGCGTTCTCGACATTGTGCTGACTGGAGAGGACGAAAACTTCAACACAACGACGACGGTGTACCTCGGCGACGGAAGTGGAGGGTTTTCGTCGGCGAATGCGGGCCTGCCCGGCGTCCTGGACGGCTCGGTGTCGATTGGGGACTTGAACGAGGACGGTGTCCTCGATCTCGTGCTGACCGGGCGGAATGATTCGGGCAATGGGACGGCGACGGCGTATCTCGGGGACGGAACCGGAAACTTTACTTCGGCCGACGCCGGACTAACGGGAGTGCAGGAAGGATCCTCCTCGTCCCTCGGAGACGTGGACGGCGACGGCCATCTCGATTTGCTCGTCACAGGGGACTCCACCGGAACCGGAGAGCAGTCGTCGGTGCTTTATCTCGGGGAGGGGGCGGAGGGATTTAGCGTAGCGGATGCCGGCCTGGCTGGGTTCGAGAGCGGCTCGTCCGCCATGGGAGACGTGAATGGGGACGGGTTCCTCGACCTCGTTCTGACCGGGAGCGACGTAAACTTCGAGCAGAAGACGATCGTGTATCTCAACGACGGGAGCGGAGGCTTTTCGACGGCCGGCGCCGGCGTGCCGGGCACGGAAACGGGCTCCGTCTCGCTCGGAGACGTGGATGGGAACGGAACCCTCGACCTTCTTCTAACCGGTGAAAACAACGGATCGCCGACCTCGACGCTGTACCTGGGCGAGGTCGGGACGGGCCAGTTTACCGAGTCCCCCGCCGTTCTCGGCGACGTGGAGCAGAGTGACGCCGTTCTCGCCGATGCCGGCGGAGACGGGGATCTCGACCTCGCCCTCGCGGGCCTGACCGCCCTCAACAGCACCCCGATCGTGCGGGTCTACCAGAACGAGGCGATTTCCGCCGCCACGTCGCTGGGCGTGTCGGCCCTCCGCCCCCGCTTCGGCGCACCGGGCACGACGATGCGCATCGAAGGCTCGGGCTTCACCTCGTCAACGACCGTCACGTTCGGCGGCATCCAGGCCAACGTCACGAACGCCACAAGTACGTCGTTAACCGTGACGGTGCCCACCGACGCGAGCGGCCCGGTGCCGGTGACCGTGGAGGAGTCAGGCGCGTCGGTGACGGCCGCCGATCGCTTCACCGTCGTCAGTGGCGGGAGCGGCACGCTGGCCGGGCTCGGGGCCGACCTGGAAACGGTGGACAACGCGTCCGCCGCCTGGGGCGACTTCGACGAGGACGGCCGGCTCGATCTCCTGGTGACTGCGTCTGGCGCGAGCGGATTAGGGAAGACGACAGTCTATCTGGGCGACGGGGCCGGCGGCTTCACGAAGGCCAACGCCGGGCTGCTCGGCGTGGACTTCAGTGCCAGTGACGTGGGGGACGTCAATGGCGACGGCCACCTCGACGTCGTCCTGGCTGGTGAGGGAGGAGGGAGCGGTTCAATTACACTGGTCTATCTCGGGGATGGAACCGGTGGCTTTACCCGGGCGGAGGCCGGGCTGCGGGGCCTCGATCAGGGATCTGCGAATTTTGGGGACCTCAACGGTGACGGCCACCTCGATCTCGTGGTAACGGGCGACGACGGCAACGGCGATCCGCACACGGACGTGTATCTCGGGTACGGCGACGGGCAGTTCACCCGGGCCGAGGCCGGGCTCCCGGGGCTCGATCAGAGCGCGTCGGCGCTTGGGGACCTGGATGGGGACGGTACCCTGGATCTCGTTATTGCGGGAGAAGACATCAACTCTACAAAACAGACGAAGGTCTATCTCGGGGATGGAACCGGCGACTTCAACGATGCCAATGCTAGTCTGACGAACGTGGCGAACGGCTCGGTGGAGCTCGGCGATGTGGACGACGGTCCCCTCGATCTCGTGCTTTCCGGCTATGACACGAACAACAATCGAATCACGACGGTGTACCTCGGCGATGGAACCGGCCAGTTCTCGCTTTCGGAGGCCTCCCTTCCGGGAGCCGGCGACAGCTCGTCGGACCTCGGGGACGTAAATGGGGACGGGATTCTCGACCTCGTGATTTCTGGAGCCCTTGTTGGATCGAACGGTCCCGAGACGGCGCTCTTTATCGGGGATGGAACCGGGAACTTCAGCCGGGCCGGATTGGGGATGCTGGGCGTCCGACGCGGCGCATCTGAACTGGGCGACCTGGACGGCGACGGCGACCTCGACCTCGCCGTGGTGGGCGGCGGTAGCTCCGGCGGCAGTTACGTCTACGAGAACGAGGCGATCTCGGCGGCGGCGGGCGTGGGCGTGTCGAACGTGCGGCCCCGGACTGGCACGGCCGGTGCGGCGAGCGCACGGATCGAGGGCTCGGGCTTCACGTCGTCGACGACCGTGACGTTTGGCGGGAACGCCGCCACGGTCACCAACGCCAGGAGCACGGCCCTTACGGCAAACGTGCCGAGCGGCGTGCGGGGGCCGGTGCCGGTGAGCGTCGACGAATCGGGGACATCGGTGACGGCCGCCGACCGGTTCGTGGCCGTCGAAGACGATAGTGCATCCTTTTCGGGGGTGGAGACAAATCTGGAGGGCGTCAGCTTTTCCTCGTCGGAGTGGGCGGACTTCAACGAGGACGGCGTGCTCGATCTCCTCCTCACGGGTGATGGATCGGCCACGGTCTACCTTGGCGGCGGGACCGGCTTCTTCACGAAGGCCGGGGCCGGGCTCACCGGGGTCGACCGCAGTGCCACGGACGTGGGGGATGTAAACGGGGACGGCCACCTCGATCTTGTCATCAGCGGCTCCGGAAATACGACCGTCTACCTCGGGAACGGGACGGGCGGCTTTAGCGAGGCCCCCGCCCTCCTCCCGGGCCTCCGCGCCGGCTCGGCGACGCTCGGGGACATCAATAACGACGGCCATCCCGACCTCGTGCTGACCGGCACGAAGGACGACAACCTCACCTTCGCGGATCCGTTCGTAAAGGTATACCTCGGCTACGGGGACGGACGGTTCGCGGGAACAAAAACGGACCTCACCCCGGTGTTCGACAGTACCACGAATCTCGCCGACCTGGACGACGACGGCAATCTTGACCTCGTCGCAACTGGCGACTCGTCGGGGGCGTCGACGTCGATCTACCTCGGAGACGGGACCGGCGGATTCGCACGGCAAGGATTGGGGCTTACGGGGGTGACCGATGGGTCCTCCAACATCGGAGACTTCGACAACGACGGCAACCTGGATCTTCTCATTACCGGGAGGGACGGGAGCGGGAACGAGTCGGCCACGGTCTATTTCGGGGATGGGACCGGTGGGTTCTCTCCGGTGGGCGCCTCCCTCACACCGGTCGAGCGAAGCGCCTCGGACGTGGGCGACGTGAACGGGGACGGCGACCTCGATCTTACCCTCACCGGATTCGACAGCAATAGCGACAGAGTATCGAAGGTCTACCTCGGGGACGGCGGCGGGGGCTTCACCGAGGTTGGGGCGGGCCTGGCGGGCCTCAGCGACGGGTCCTCCGACTTTGGCGACCTGGACGGGGACGGCGAGCTCGATCTCGTGATAACCGGCTTCGATTCCGGACCCGATGAGGCGGTCTTTCTCTACGAAAATGGTCCCCCCCCGAGCCCGCCCCTTCGCGTGACCGGTCTCCAGCCGACGAGTGCGGCTCCGGGCGAGTCCGTTCGCATCTACGGCACAGCCTTCGACACGACCAACGTTAGCAACAATACCGTCTCGTTCGGCGACACACAGGCCCCGGCCTCCAGTGCCACCAGCACGTCGCTCACGGTGACGGTGCCGAGCGGCGTGACCGGCCCGGTCGACCTGACCGTCACGACGCCGGACAGCTCCGTAACCGCCGCCGAGCGCTTTACGGCGGTAACAGGGGGCAGTACCACCTACGCACCCCTCGGAAATCTGACGGACGTTGCGGAATCCTCCTCCAACTGGGGCGACTTTAACGAGGACGGGACGCTCGATCTCTTTGTGAGTGGAGACTCCTCGAGCGGCGAAACGGCAACCCTCTACTTGGGAAACGGGACCGGCGGCTTCACGGAGGCCGGAGCGGAACTCACGGGGGTGGAGCGCAGTGCTTCGGAGGTAGGCGACCTCAACAACGATGGCCACCTCGACCTCGTCGTCAGTGGCGATGTCGGTGGGTCCTTTTCGACGACGGTTTATCTCGGGAACGGAAGCGGAAGCTTCAGTACGGCCAATACTGGGTTGGGTGGCATGACCAACGGGTCGATTGCGCTTGGCGATTTTGACGGTGACGGAATCCTCGATCTCGTTCTCACAGAGGGAGAAGATTCGGGGCTTTTGCTCGGAGATGGCACTGGGAAATTCCTCTCCGCAGATGCAGGGCTGCCCAGCTTCAGCGGGGCGTCGACCGCCGTTGGAGACGTTAATGACGACGGGCACCTCGACCTGTTCGTCGCAGGATATAACTCTGGGCCGCAAGCGACGCTGTACCTCGGTGACGGGGACGGCGGACTCACGGCGGCCGGGGCCGGGGTGAACGGGGTGGAGGACGGGACGACGGACTTTGGCGATGTCAACAGTGACGGCAATCTCGACCTCCTCGTCACTGGGGACTCTACGGGAAGTGGGGATCCGTCTGCAGTGCTCTACCTTGGAGACGACACCGGAGGGTTTAATGTCGCGAACGCTGGAGTGGCGGGCTTGGTGAATAGTGCGGCGGAGATCGGCGATCTGGATGGCGACGGCAACCGCGACATCCTCGTTGCGGGCGACTCGACAGGGAGCGACGATCCGGCGACGATGCTCTACCTCGGCGACGGAACCGGCAATTTCACAGTGGCCGACGCAGGATTCGCGCCCGCCCGGAACGGCTCCTCGGCACTCGGCGATCTCGACGGCGACGGGGACCTCGATCCCGTACTGACCGGCCAAACGGCGTCTTCCGACAATTCCAGAAGCACCACCGTCTATCAAAGCGAGTCGATCGCGGCAGCCACCGGCCTTGCCGTCACGAAGATGCGCCCGCACACGGGTCCGCCGGGCACCACGGTACGAATTGAAGGGGCGGGCTTCAGCTCGACGGCGAGCGACAACACCGTCACCTTCGGGAGCACCGGGGCCACCGTGTCTCGCGCTTCGACCACCGCACTGACCGTGACGGTTCCCACCGGCGAGAGTGGATCCGTGCCGGTGTCGGTGTCTACGTCGAATGGGACGGCGACGGCTGCCAATTCCTTCTCGGTCGTCACCGGCGGACAGGCTGCCTTTACCGAGCTGGACGCGGGGCTAAAGGGGACCGAAAACAGTTCAGCGGAGTGGGCGGACTTCGACAATGACGGGAATCTCGATCTCCTCGTGACGGGCCGGGACACCAGCGGCGGTTCCACCACGACCCTCTACCTCGGGGACGGGATCGGTGGGTTCACCGAGGCAAATGCCGATTTGATGGACGTAAGCTTCGGCGCTACCGACGTAGGCGACGTGAATGGCGACGGGAATCTCGACCTCATTCTCGTCGATGGCGCGGGATCGGCGCGCATCTATCTCGGGGACGGAACGGGCGCATTTACGACGGCCCGTGCCAAGCTGCTCAGCCGGAGGAACGGTCCATCCGCAGAATTCGGCGACGTGAACGACGACGGCAATCTCGACCTCGTCCTCGCTGGAGAACGCGGCGGGAATCCGACGGCGAGCGTGTACCTGGGCTACGGGGACGGTCGCTTCACCCGGACGGACGCGGGACTGGCTGGGGTCGATGTGAGTTCGTCGGATTTCGGCGACGTGAACAACGACGGCGATCTTGATCTCGTCCTCACCGGTTTCGATGAAACTGGAACTGCTTCTACAACAGTGTACCTGGGGGACGGGGGTGGTGGCTTTTCTGTGGCGGGGGCCAGTCTAAGCGGCGTTGCGGATGGGTCCTCGGACTTCGGAGACGTCGATGGCGACGGCAATCTCGATCTCCTCGTCACGGGGAATTTCTCGGCCACGCTCTATCTTGGGGACGGTGGCGGGGGATTTAACGCGGCCGATGCCGGGTTGAACGACATTTCTCGAAGCTCGTCGGACATTGGCGACGTGAACGGAGACGGCAATCCCGACCTCGTCCTCACGGGGGAGGCCAGCTCAGAGGCGAATACGTGGATCTATTTCGGAGATGGGAGTGGTGGATTTACGCAGGCCGACGTCAGTTCGAACCTGATGGGGGTCCTTGATGGCTCCTCCGAGTTCGCCGATCTCTTCGGCGACGGGACCCTGGACCTCTACGTTTCCGGGACGGATGATGACTTTGACGGGGTGCCGGTGGCAGCACTGTATCGAAATGGAAGTGGCGTCCTCCCCATCGCGCCGGCCTCTCCGACCGGCCTCACCGCCAGCAGCACGTCGAGCGAGGTCAGCCTCAACTGGACGGCCTCCGACTCGGCCGACGTGATCCGGTACCGGATTTATCGACGCACGACTCCCATCGATTCAACCGCCGGCCCCTCCAGCTTTACGCCCCTCGACAGCACGGACGCGAGCACGACCTCGTTCACGGACGGCACCATCAGCAGCTTCCCGTCCTACTACTACCGCGTCACGGCCGTGGACGACGACACCCTCGAAAGTGCATTCTCGAACGAGGTGCACGCCAAGCCGAGCACGGAGCTGCGCATTACGACCGTGCAGCCGCAGCGCGGCATTCCGGGCGCCACGGTCCGCATTCGCGGGTCCAACTTCGCGACCACGGCCGCCGACAACACCGTTTCGTTCGGGAGCGCCTCGGCGACCGTGACCAGCGCCACGTCCACGACGCTGACCGTAGAGGTGCCCGGCGGGGTGAGTGGGGCCGTGCCCGTAACGGTGGGCACGCCGGAGGGCTCTCTCAAAACGTCCCCGCGCCGCTTCACGGTCGTCACCGGCGGAAGCGGCACCTTTACCGATGGCGGCGCGGACCTGCTGCCGACGACCGAATCGGCGTCCGTCTGGGGCGACTTCAACGAAGACGGGAATCCCGACCTCGTCGTCGCGGGCGCAGATTCGAACGGAACGGCCACGACTACGCTCTACTTCGGGGACGGAGCCGGCGGCTTTTCGGCGGCGAACGCGGGTCTCAGAGACGTGTCCGTGAATTCTGGCAATGGAGACGCCGGGGCCGCTGGGGACCTCAACGCGGACGGCCACCTCGATCTCGTTCTCTCCGGGGAACAGGACTTCGACGACTCCACGTCGGTGTACCTGGGCGACGGCACCGGGCAGTTCTCGAGCCAGGAGAATTTCCCCGGATTTACCTCCCTCGAAATGGGCGACGTGAACGAGGACGGTAACCTGGACCTTCTCAACGTCAACTTCGACGGGGCAACGGTATACTACGGGGACGGCACGGGCGGATTTACGCCCGGCACTCCCATCGACCTGAACAAGAGCATCGTGAGTTCCTCCGCGCTCGGGGACGTGAACGAGGACGGCCACCTCGACTTTGTCGTGGCGGGCGAGAATGGATCCACGGGAACTCCTGAGCTCACGCTTCACCTCGGCGACGGAACCGGCGGATTCACTCGCGCAAGCGCCAACCTGACCGGCATCTACTTTGGGGCGGCGGAGTTCGGGGACGTCAATGCCGACGGTCATCTCGATCTCGTCGTGACGGGGAGCGACGTTAACATCAATCCGATGACACACGTCTATCTCGGGGACGGGACAGGGGACCTCAGCCGGGCCAATGCCGACGTGGAGGGGAGTTACAATGGAGACCTCGCCGTTGCAGATGTCAACGGCGACGGCGCCGACGACCTCGTTACCGCGGGCCAGGATACCAGCTTCAAAGCTGCAACGAACCTCTACGTCAGCAACGGCACCGGTGGGTTCACGAGGGCCAGCGCGGACCTGACAGACGTCAGTTTGAGCAACACTTCGGTCGGGGATTTCGAGAGCAACGGCACGCTCGACCTCTTCGTTGCGGGGCTCGACACAAACACGACGGCCACGGCGACGCTGTACCAGAACGAGGTGGGGCAGCGGACCCCGCCCGATCCGCCGACCGACCTGACGGCCTCCGCCGCCGAGGGCCGCGTGGACCTCAGCTGGACGGCGTCCGACTCGGCCGACGTTAGCGGGTACCGCGTCTACCGCGACACGGCCCCCATTGACTCGGCGGCGGGCCCGAGCGGGCGCACGCCGCTTGGTACCACCGACGCGAGCACGACCTCGTTCGTCGACAGCAGCGTCACCGGCGGCACTACCTACTACTATCGCGCCACGGCTGTCGACGATGAGGGCACGGAAAGCGGCTTCTCGGATGAGTCGCAGGCCACCCCGACGGTGCCCCTCCGTATCACCCAGCTTCAGCCTACGAATGGGGCGCCGGGCACGCCGGTCCGCATCTACGGCGCCGGCTTTAGCCTGGAGGCCAGCAACAACAGCGTCACGCTGGGCGGCACGTCGGCTCCGATCGACAGTGCGAAGACAAATGTGATCTACGCGCAGGTCCCCAGCGGCGTGAGCGGGCTCGTTTCCGTGTCGGTCACTGCCGATGGCGGCTCCGTAACCGCTCCCAGCCGCTTCACCGTTGCGAGTGGCGGGGGGGCAGAGTTTTCCGCTCTCGGCGCGGACTTGGCGGGCGTGGACCTGGGTGGAGCGGATTGGGGCGATTACAACGGCGACGGGACGCCGGACCTCGTCGTCACCGGCGTGGACAGCAACGGGACTGAGACCGCGCGCATCTACCGGAACGACGGAAACGGCGACGTTACAGTCCTCGACGCGGACCTTACGGGCGTGAATGGGCCCGCAGAGTGGGGCGACTACAACGGGGACGGGGCCCTCGACCTCGTGGTCGTTGGGGCGGACACGAGCGGCGCCTACACGGCGACCATTTACCGCAACGAGGGCAACGACACGTTTACTGCCATTGACGCGGGCCTTATCGGCGTTGCGAGCAGCTCGGTGGCCTGGGGAGACTACAACGGAGATGGCACCCTTGACCTTGCGGTTATCGGTCTTGACGAGTCGGATACGCGATCTGCCCGGGTTTATCGGAACGACGGGAATGGATCATTTACGGCGATTGAGGCGGGTCTGACCGGCGTTCGCAGTGGCGACGTGGCCTGGGGGGATTATAATGGGGACGGTGCTCTGGACCTCGCCATCATCGGTACGGATACGAACGATCTTAAGTCGACGACGATCTACCGGAACGACGGAAACGATGCATTTACCGACATCGGTGCAAGCCTCACGGGCGTGAATCTTGGCTCGGTAGCCTGGGGGGATTACAATGGGGATGGCCGCCTCGACCTTGTGCTTACCGGAGAAGACAGTGACTTCATCCGGCACACGACGATCTACCAGAACAATGGAGACGGAACCTTTGGCTCCGTTGAGGCAGGCCTCACCGGCGTGACGTTCGGCGACGTGGCCTGGGGGGACTATGATGCGGATGGCGCCCTCGATCTTGCCGTGATTGGGGATAGTACGGGGACCGTGCAGGCGGGGGGAGGAACGGCCACGCTTTACCAAAACGATGGCAGTGGGGCCTTCTCACGAGTGGGAGCCGGATTGAGAGGGGTTGAGGGAGGATCGGTGGGCTGGAACGATGCCACTCAAGATGGAGCCGTCGACCTCGTCGTTACGGGCCTGGACAACGACAGCAATAAAACAGCGACCATTTACCGGAATGGGGCTGCCACAACTGCCCCTCCAACAGCCCGAGAGGACTCCGCCCGGCTGCGGCGGGGGGCATCTCGCATCGTAGCGGTACTGGCCAACGATGAGGCCGAGGCAGGCCTAGATTCCGCGTCGGTGACTGTAGAGAGTGAGCCAAATCACGGATCAACAACCGTGTCTGACACTGGGTCGGTGGTCTACACCCACGATGGATCGGACAATTTCTCGGATTCCTTCACCTACACCGTCGCCGACACCGAGGGTCAGCGGTCCGAAGCGGCCCCCGTCCTTATCGATGCTTTCGGCGTTGACGTTCAGGCCGAGGCGAGCCTAGCCGAGGGGGCAACGATTGGGCTGATTGCGAAGGGCAACTTTGAGCCGAGCGGCGGGACGCTCTTTGCACGGATCGGAGGCACGACGAGCTACCAGGAGATCGGCCTTACCGAGACGGACACCGACCCGCTGCAGTTCACTGCGACGATTCCGGATTCATTAGTCACGACGCGGGGGATCGATTACTACGCGGTGCTGTCTGGGGCAGACGAAACCGCGACGGTGCCGGCCGGGGGGGAGGACGCAGCTCAGCGACGACCGGCTCACATTCCTGTTCAGTTCGATGAACTAGAAGTGCCGGTGTCGGTGCAGCCGGAAACCTACCGGATGATGACCGTGTCGGCATTGCCGACTGGAGGCATCAAGGCGGCCTTAGAGCAAAACTACGGAGACTACGACCCGGCAGAGTGGCGGGTTCTACGGTGGGACCCGTCGCAGGGCTCGGATGGGGAGTACCGGGAGTATCCGTCGATCGACAGTCTACGGCCCGGAGAAGGCTTTTGGTTGATCACGTCCGATGGAAGTGAGCTCTCGCTCGGATCGGGACAAACAGCGGAGGCGTCTGTTGCCCGAAAGGTGCCCTTGAAATCTGGTTGGAACCAGTTGGGAAGCCCGTTTACCTACGCAGTGCGGTGGGACTCAATCCGTACTGCGTCTGGGCTCTCGGCCTCGGAAATAGATGGACCGGTTGCCTTCAGCGACAGCGCGTACCGGTACGGACAGACCTCACTGACGCCTTGGGAGGGGGCTTTCGTGCGCGCGTCAAATCCGGACACGTTGGTGGTGCCGCCGGTGAGTGCGAGCTCGCAGAAAGACCGGAAGGACGGAGAGGTGCAGTCGGAGGGACCGGTGGCCCTGCGGGGAAGCGGATCCATCGGCACGCCCGCGACCGGCGCACGCACAACAGGTGCTCCCGCCGCCGAAGAATCCTCGCGTGGGCAGGTAAGAGCAGACGGATCGGGGCACCGGCCGAGAGAGGCTTCTGGGAAGAAGGTTCGGCCAACCGATCCCGGACTGGAGGCGCCGGCACAGGCGAGTTCTGCTGGATCGGTGGCCTCGAAGGAGGCATCTACGGCGACGGCAAAGTATACGCTGCGCGTGGGGGCATGGCCGACCGGCAGCCAGCCCCATCGGGTGTGGGTCGGGCTCCGTCCGAAAGCGAAGGCGGGTCGGGACGCGTTGGACTTCGCGCAGGCCCCGCCCATCGCGCGAACAGTGCGGCTTGCGGTCCTGGAAACGATCGAGGACGAGTCGGTGCCCCACGCCGGAAGCTTTAAGCCGCCTTCGGAGGAGGGACGGACCTGGGAGCTAGATCTGAGCAACCGGTCCGGGCATGCCCAAGAGACGCGCCTGCGGCTCAGAAGTCAGGGGAGTATACCTTCAGGGCAGAACCGCTACGTGATGGATCTGGACGCGGAGCGGCGGGTGGCCCCCGGCGCAAAATTCAACCTGGAGAGTGGAGAAGAGCGGCGCCTGAAGGTAATCGTGGGCACTGAGGCCTTTGCGAAGGCGGAGAGTGAGGGAATCGAGCTGAACACCTTCAAAAACGAGTTGCGGGGCAACTACCCAAATCCGTTCGGTCAGGAGACGACCATTGCCTATTCGCTCGAAAGCGAGCGGGAGGTGACGATTGAGATTTACGACGTCTTAGGTCGTCGGGTGCAGACGCTCGTGAGAGGAAAGAGGCAAGAAGCAGGGCTTCATCGAGTGCGGTGGCGCGTGGGGAGGCGGTCCGGAGCTTCGGCGGGGAGTGGGGTATACTTCTATCGGATTGAGGCGGGGAGCTTCACGGAGACACGGAAGATGGTGCTTGTCCGATAGCGATGAGACTCCCACTGCTTTTTGGTGATCTGGAGGGTTCGGGCTTGCAGACGACGCTTCGCTTGGAGAGGTCATCGTATCGAAATAAAAAGCTTCCAGGTCAGCCCGGCGGGGACTGGTCTGCAGGCATGGATCTGCGAAGGTATCGCTCGTAACGTCGCCTCTCAAAATAGGAGATGAGCAGCCCACTGAGCTTGGTGGTACACCTCCCTTTTCCCGAGCGAGCCAGGCTGTCACTTTTGCCAGAATATCCCACTCATGGTTCTGGCACAACTCCTTGTGTCACTCACAAAGCTCTTCTCGCACCTCCGTGTAGAAGTTCTTCTGTGCTATTTCCGTCATCTCTATCGGCCCGTTTGATCCAGTTGCGAATGGTCTGTCCTGCCGGTCCGAAGCCTTTGGCCAGTTCCGAGGGGTCCGCCCGTTTCGAGCAGGTTCGACGATCCGGCTTGAGAACTCATTAGGGTATGGTGGACGAGTCTAGGCATGGTTGGCTTCGGTCAGTGATCAAAGTCAAAGGATTCCCGCCAGGCCGGACCAGGTCCATCCCTAGAACATGCTCTCTCCGCGGCTCAGCTGATCCAGGTCTGTGTCGCCACCAGTCGGCCCGTCGGGGCTTGAACACCGGGGACAATCCACCCATCCGGTTCCCCCACACTCCCTGCAGGGCTGGAATTTGGTTTCACCCTCAGGCCCAGTCTTTTTCTTCTCCCCGGCTCCATCGCACGTATCGCATGTAACTTGCCGGTGTCCGCTACACTTTTGGCAAAACTGCATGAGAGGATGGCTCAATAGTTCGAAGTAACTCGAAAGCGTCCCAGCGCTACTGCCGGGTGGCCGGGCCGTCCGTTAGTATCGGTAAGTCCGGCAGCCCTGAAAAGAGCCTTGAGCGCGGAAGGTTCACCTCTTCCCTTGAAAGAGAAAACGTTCTACTCTGGGTCGGCTTGCGGAACTAATTTTTCGGGCCGAGCGCTACGACTTCTCGTTAGACAAATCCAATTGCCGGCAGTTCCACGTTGACGATGTTGGTGTACGGGGCATGGTTTCCGAGAGGTTCAAACGCCTCAGCGCCACAGAAGCACGTGGAGACGGTCAAGTTTGCGCAACTGGTTGCATCGATTTAGGGGCGTCCACAAGGACTGCTTATCCGGCTTCGTGGCGATGTTTGAGCTTGCCTTGGGGCGAGACCAGTTCGGGCCGGAACTGCTGCGATGCATGTGCGGCCTGTAGGTCCACTGCTGACCTAACAAGAGCCAATGAAAGAATTGGTTTGTCCAAGAATGTAACGTGGGAGTGTCTGGGCTCCGCTACACATCGCCACTCGTCTCCGGAGGTTAAAAAGGGAGGAGGTCTGGTTTGTAAAAGTCCCCCAG
>CAYRPX010000022.1:0-20076 GCA_964426195.1 uncultured Salinivenus sp. | reverse complement strand
TCGGGATGACGACGATGCCGTCGCGGATGTGGTAGAGGTCCTCCTCGGCCTCCTGCACGTCGTCCTGGTTCTTGATGATGCACCGCTTTCCGATGGACACGTTTTTGTCGATGATGGCGCCCTCGACGTACGACTCCTCCCCGATGCCGGGATTGCGCGGCCCCTCCACGAAGCCGCGCTCCTCCATCTCGTGCCAGCGGAAGTGATCGGCCCCCATCATCACGGTGTTCTTGAGAGTCGTGTTGGGGCCTACGTACGAGCGGATGCCGACCACAGACTGCGACACCTGGCTCTCCTCGATGAGACTTCCCTCAGCGATGATTGAGTTCCGCACCGTCGAGTTTTGGACCTTGGCGGGCGGCAGCATCCGGGCTCGGGTGTAGAGGGGCCGGTTCGGGTCGTACAGGCTGAAGGGGGGATCCGGCTCTGCCAGCATCAGGTTGGCCTCGTAGAACGAGCGAATGGTTCCGATGTCGCTCCAGTAGTCGGCGAAGGGATAGCTCGCCACCCGCATCTGATCGATCGCCTTCGGAATAATCTGGTTGCCGA
This sequence comes from uncultured Salinivenus sp., assembly GCA_964426195.1. Taxonomy (GTDB): domain Bacteria; phylum Bacteroidota; class Rhodothermia; order Rhodothermales; family Salinibacteraceae; genus Salinibacter. Next base: position 19,527 of record CAYRPX010000022.1, on the reverse strand, counting down.
AGTCGTGGTCGTCCGGATTGGCACCGAGCAGTTCGCGGAGGGGCTCGCGGTCGAAAATGTACATGCCCATCGACGCGAGGTAGATGCGCCCTTCCTCCTCAAGGTTGGGCTCGACCGGACTGTCCAGGCCGTCGAGCTCGTCGGGATCGGGCTTCTCGTGGAATTCCGTGATAATGTCCTGGTCGTCGGTTTTGAGAATGCCGAACGCGGTTGCGTCGTCGGCCGTCACCGGAATGGTGCCGAGGGTGACGTCCGCATCCGTTTCTCGGTGATGGGCCAGCATGTTGCGGTAGTCCATTGAGTAGAGCTGGTCCCCAGAGAGGATGAGCACGTGGCGGTGTCGGTGACCTTCGATGTGGGGGAGGCTGCGCCGCACGGCGTCGGCGGTGCCCTGGAACCAGTCTTTCGAAGAAGGCGTCTGCTCGGCCGCCAGGATTGAGACGAAGCCGTTGCTAAACCGATCGAATTGATAAGAGCGGGCGAGGTGCCGGTTGAGGCTCGCCGAGTTGAACTGCGTGAGGACGAAGATGCGTGTGATTCCCGAGTTGATGCTCGTCGAAACTGGGACGTCAATCAGGCGGTAGCGTCCCGCAAGGGGGACCGCCGGCTTAGCGCGGAGCTTGGTGAGCGGGTAAAGACGGGTGCCGGCACCACCCCCCAAAATAACGGTGAGGATGGATGAGTTAATGGACGAGGGCATACCGGGATGGAGAGTGAATGAGCGGGCCGTTGGGACTGCTGTGTGGCAGAAGCAAAAGGACTCGTACTTTCGAGAATACCAAAAAAGAGGTTCGGAGCGTGTGATGCAACGGGGGGCCGCACAGGTGTACAGCCGTTCGTGTTTAGAACTGAGGCGAAGGGGGCTCTCGTACTGTGCAGCCGTTCGTGCAGTGGGAATGTCCTGGCGACGGCTTTCGGACCATTGGGTTCAAAAAGCACCTTGAGGGAATTTCTGATCGGCTGGATTCGACCTTTCCAAATCCACAGGATGTGGTTGTGAGAAGCCGGGTCCCCTACGCACCGTTGTTTTCCTCCGCACGCTGCTCCCGCTGCCGTCGACGAAGCAGGCGTGTCCACAAGAAGCCCCCGCCGAGGATGACGATTAGGGCAAGGGCTTCGCCCGGGATCGCGTAGGGATGTGCGGCCGTCACCATCGCCTTCACGCTGCCGAGGCCAAGGACCGTTGCCCCCACCATTGGAAGAACAGAGCGGTCGCATCGGGCCACCGCCGCGTAGCCGAGGCCGAGGAGCCCCGCCAGCACGGCGCCGGAGAGCGCCCACACGCCCAGGCTGGGGGGGCTGGCGACACCGCTCACGATAAATCCGACTAGGAGGATCGCTCCCGAGGCTGTTCCCCATTGGGTCCGACCCGCCTTCGTCCAGCGATGGAGCGCCACTACACCAAGGAGGAGAAGGAGAGTAAGAGCAACGAACGACGGAAGGCGGTCGAGCGTCGGATCGAGCCAGGGCGCCACGGTCGGTAGAGCGTCGTAAGAGGCCCAAGACGGCGACAGATTCGGGCCGATTCGCTGAGTCAGGGTCAGGAGACCGCTCCCGAGCGTCCCAAGCCCCACGCCGCTGGCGAGCGAATGCCCGAGGGAGGTGGGCTCACTTCCGCCCATTCGGGGGTGTAGGCCCCCGGCAAGAAGTCCCGCGGCGCCGGCCCCAAAGAGGGCGGCCACCAGAGGGCCGATGGCACTGAGGAGGACCTGCGTCAGGTACGGCTCGGCCGTGTTGAGGCCCGCCATGGTGGCTGGCCACTCGTTTGCGGCACTCGCCACGAGGACCACGAACATGACTCCCCCAATTCCGACAAAGGCCCGTGAGCGGAACGGTCCCCGGGCCCACCAGACGATGCCGAAAATGAGAGCGGTCACCAGAAGGACAGCCAGGAGAAGACCCGCGACGGTGGTGAGAATTTGAGTGTCCATGCGACGGCTTCGGGCATCTCGCTCCCACGATTCCGGGACGTGAACGGATCGGGATACGTCCGTTACGTCGGCCCCGGTCACGTTTGCCGTGATGCGTGCCTGTCCCTGATCGAGTGGATAGGCTGCCGAGTCCGCGTACGTAAACGTCCAGTCGCGGCGATTGGGGCGCGCGTTCGGCTCGGCCCCAATGCGTTGGAGGCGATCGGGATTGAGGCCCGTTACGGCCTGCACGGCCGAGTCAGCCTGCGCTCGGGCCTGCATCTCCGACAGGCTGTCGCCCGGAGCGGCCTCCGGTCGCTCGTGAACCACCTTTCGGAGTCCCCATCCTGGTCCCCAGTGCATCTTGTATTCTTCTGCACGGGCCTCCACCGAGCCCTCGAAGGTAAAGAAGCGCACCTGCCAAAAGGGAGCGTCGAGGTACGAGCCCATGAGCTGCCGGTAGGCATCGGGGCCGCCTTCCTGCCACACGAATCGATCTTCCTGACCATTCGGGGTTCGGACCCTTGATGCCATGGTCCATGCGTCTGGGTCCGCTCCCTCCTCCTCGAGGTCTGTTCGCGCCGTTTGCTCCGCGTCGTCCCGAGAGGCCGAGAGGGGGGTCTCGTACGTCGTAAAGCTTGCAGATCCGATCCAGAGGCCAAGTCCGACAAGCCCGGCGACGGCGCACCCGATCACCGTTCGTTGGGAGAGACCAGATGTGATCGGGATCGTGTGGTCGGGGGCACTCGTCTCCGGTGAGGGCGACCAGGAACGGTTGTAGAAGCGCTCGGCGAGTTCGGTCCACGCTCCGGTGCGCAGGCGGCCGTAGGCCACCGCGAGGAGCGGCACGAGTGTGAGCAGCGCGACCATCGTTTGGGAGACCCATGCCCCCGGCGCCTGCGAGACGAATAGCGGCTGGGCCATCCACGCCACGTCGAATGCGTAGTGAAGAATAATGCCAGGCAGCAGCCCGAAGGAGAGGTAGAGCAAACCGAACCCAATGGAAGGCAGGATAAGCTCCACGAGGCGGGCATAGGCGGGCTGGGCGGGATAGTTCGCGTGGCCGGCGCCAAAGATGACGGCCTGGAGGATCAGGGCCCCACCGATCCACCATTTGCGACCGCCGAGACGATTTCCGATCAGGGCCGCTCCGGCCAGGGGCACGGCGCGGAAGAGACATTCTTCCCAGAAGCCTGCCTGCAGGGAATTGGCGATGGGCGTGAGCCAGGGGGCAACGTGAGCCAGGATGTCCGGCTGAAAGAGGACCGACGACGGATTCCACCAGCCGAGGAAGTCCTGCGCATATAGATACAGCGTCACGTCGTACGCAAAGAAGAGGCTGACAAGCAGGTACCCGAGCATCGTCTGGTTCAAGATGGGCACCGAACTGGCTGCTTCCGGGGTCCACACCTTCCACAAACGAGGATGGCCGTCGAAGGCCAGACGGGTGAGCCCCTCCGCCGCCACGAAGGTCAGCGTGATGAGGAGGCCCATTCCGACTGCTCCTGCCAGGGCACTCACCACCTGTTGGAGGACGAAGGACTGGGGCGCCAGGGCGGTGTCGTAGCTCATCCAGGCGAGTGGGAGCTGGTTGAGGCTCGACAACAGCTGGAGCCCCGCGACAATGCCGCCCCACACGGCCGCCATGCGCCACTTTACCGCACTACGGCGTAGCAACCAGTAGAGTCCGTAAAGACACCCGCCCAAGACGTACAGCAGGCCAACGGCGATCAGTCCCCCCTGGGCGATCGTGGTGTTGGCCGAACGCATGTTTTCGTAGCGCCGCTGGAATCCTTCCGGCACCTTCACAAGGTGCTTCACTTCGCTGAGTTGGTCTCCACTCACCGTTAGCCGCACGCGGTAGCGGCCCTCCTCGCCCAGGGTCTGGTCGGGACGCTGATACACGAAGGTGTGGTCCACGCGACCGTTGGAACGTTCCTGCCGGGACCCCGAGACAAATTCGTACTGCGAGAGGTCTACGCTCCACGCGGTCGGGGCTCGGGCCTCGGCGAGGGCACGGGCCGAGTCGGACGAGAGGGCCGGCCCAGACGCGTCCTCGGGCCATTCCTCGGTAAAGCCGTAGGGCGTGCCGCTCGGGGTGAACCGGAACGTCGTCTCTCGGGCTTCGTCGGGCTGGTAGTGGCGTACCGTCCACTGGTACGGCTGGTAGCGCCCCGTTTCGATCATGCGTCGGTATGCGTCCCGTCCACCCCCTTCGAGTTCAACGAAGGTTTGGACCTCTCGGTCGGTCGCAAACGACGCAGCCTGAGAAAAGCCCTCCGGCCCGAGGCCCAGTTGCTCGGCCCGCGTCTGGGCGCTGTCCAGGGCCGCAGCCCGGTTCATCTGCAGGTCAACGTTGACGATGGGAAAGGCCTCTCCAAAGTAGGCGACGCTGTAGACGACGGCGCCGGCACTCAGCAGGGCGAGGACGATCCAGGTAGACCACTTTCGGAGCATGGGGGGACGTTGGACCGAGATCGGGAATAAGGGTGAACACCACCGATGGAAAATTCATCCCCATAATACCAATCGATCGACGTCCTGTAAACGGGGGCAATCAATGGGGAGAACGGGAGATTGTCGGGCGTATGTCACCGGGATGGGAGAGACGGAGGTCCCCCCTTTGGCTCTGCCTACCGTACGAGAACCATTGGTCCCCGATCACGGGCTCGTTCGTTGACGGTCAGTACGTAGAAGTACACTCCGCTTGCCCGTCCCGTGCCCTGGAATCGGGCGGTGTGGTCGCCCGGCCCGAGCGGGCGGTCCACGAGGACGGACACGCGGCGTCCCAGCAGGTCGTAGACGACCAGGGAGACAGAGGCGGCATCGTTGAGGGCGAACGTGAGAGTGGTTTGCTCTACGAACGGATTCGGGGCGACTCGGACGCCCACCTCCGGAGAGATGGAAGGCCCCCCCGAGCCTTTGCGCCCCGCAAAAAACTTGACGCCGCCGCCCTCGCCTCCCGCCATCAGATCGGGACGATCATCGCCATTCACGTCCGCCAGGACGGGGGCGGCCTGCGGACGAAGAGGAAGGGCAAGCGAATCGGGGGGCGTCTCGAACGAGGCGGACTGCGCCGTTCCCGTGTTTTCGTACACGGCGATGCCCTGCGTCGTCCCGAGATACAGATCCTGCGCCCTGTCCCCATCGAGGTCGGCAAAGGCCGGATGGGTGCGGGGCGCATTGGCCTGAATCTGGGTGTATGTGTCCGGCTTTAGCGCAAAGTCGGGCGTCTGCGGGGTGCCCTCGTTGCGGAAAAACGACACCGTGCCCTCGGCGCTGGACGACCCCACGAACAGGTCCTGGTCCCCGTCGCCGTCAATGTCGACGAGGGCGGGGGTGGCATAGTTGCCCTGGGGAAGTTCGAGGTCGCCCGTGGGGGCTCGTTCGAACTGGGGAGCCTCGGCAGTCCCCGTGTTGCGGTAGAAGCGGACCGTGCCCGAGAACGTGCCGAGAAAAAGATCGGGGTCGCCGTCAGCGTCGATGTCGTCAAACGCCGGGACGAAATTGAATCCGTCTTCCGCGTCCGGAAGGAGAGGGGCCGCGCGCTGCTCAAATATAGGCATCGTGGACGAGCCCACGTTTTTGAAGAGGTGGAGACGCGCTGACCCGGTGCCGGACTCTTGATTATTACCTACCACGAGGTCGCGGTCCCCGTCGTCGTCGAGGTCGACGGGGGCCGGCGTGCTGACCCCGCCCACGTCCAGCGACGACAGGAATTGTTGGGTGCGGAGCGTGTAGGCCGGCTGTTCGTCCGTGCCCTCGTTCTCGAGGTGGAGCAGGTTTTCCACCGCGCTGCTGCCGCTGCCACTGCCGCCGAGAACGCCCACGAGCAGGTCCAGGTCGTCGTCGCCGTCGAGGTCTGCGAGGGAGGACACGTTGTACCCGCTCGTCTGCACCGGATCGGAGGAGGGATACGAGTCGGCCGCGCGCTTGAGCGAAGGGGCGTCGCACGAACCGGTGTTTTCAATCAGGTAGAGGCTCTCGCTGAAAAGGTCGCCCCAGAGCAGGTCTGGGTCGCCGTCGCCGCCGAGATCGCCCGTCGCGAGCCCATTGGCGCCGTGTCGTCTGGCAGAGCCAGATGGGCCGAGGGAGGGAGACGAGGAGCTTCCGCACACACTTTCGGGCCCCACGCACACGTCCTGATACGCGTCCGAGACCTTTTGGAAGAGCGGAATGCCATTTCCTCGCGTACCGGTGTGCTCGTAGTAGCGGAGCCGCCCATTCAGGCCGCCGAGCAGGAGGTCGGGCGGACCGGTGCAGTCAAGGGCCGTGAGGGCAGGCACGTTTTGGCGGTCGGCGGCAATCGCGTCGCCGTCGGCGCGGCGGAGCGGTCCTTCGGCCCGCACGAAGTCGGGTGTTTCGGCCGTCCCGTCGTTTCGGTAGTAGCGGACGTTGCTGATTGGTTCCTCGGTCAGGAGATCGAGCGTGCCGTCGCCGCTCAGGTCGCCGAAGCGGAACCAGGCCCCAATGTCGAGTGCCTGAAAGTGATCGGTGCGCCACTCAAAGTTTGGGGACGTCGGACCGCTCGTGTTTTCGAAGTAGATGAGTCGGTTTCGGCGTTCCTGGAGGAAGAGGTCCAGATCGCCGTCGTCATCGAGGTCCACGAGCTGCGGACGCGGGGTGTTCAGTCCGCCCAGGAACGGAAATTCGTACGGAGTGCCCGAGGGGTCCCGGACCGGGAAGGGGTCCACGCGCTGTTCGAAGGCTTGGGCCCACACCGCTCCCGCTCCATGTAGCCCCCCGAAGAGAGCCATGAGCACGAGACTGGCAACCGTGCGCCGGAAATCCATCGGGAGAAAAGGGTGACGTTCAACGAACTCCTTCCAACCCCCATCCTTCGAAGTTTCCCTGTTTTAACTCTCGCGCTCCCTACTCTCCACTCCCGCACCCCCACGCGTTCCCCTCCCCGGCTTCCCCGTCCTCACGGCTGCCACCGCGTATTGATGCCCGCCGGTTCTTCGCCCACCTCGATGACGGTCTCGAACTCGTTGGTCTGCGTGTCGATGACGACGACGGTGCCAACGTCTTCGCCGGACGACGACTCGTAGGTACCGTTTGTGTTATTGTTCGAGACGTATAGAAACCGTCCATCGGGCGAGAGAGTGCTGCCGTGCGGCTCGGCGATCCCGTCGCCCTCGATCGTCGTGGTGTCGAGGGATTCCGTGTCCATCGCGTACACCGTGTTGGTGGCCTTGCTTCCGAAATACAGCGTCGTCCCGTCGTCGGACAGCTGCGGGTGCCACGGCCTGGCTCCTACGTCGACGCTATTCGTAACCGAAGGGGTCGTCGGGTTCTGAAGATCCAGGACCTGAATCTGCCCGGCCCCTTCCCCGGTGATGTAGGCCGTCTCTCCGTCGGCCGCAATGTCCATCTGCACGTACTGCTGCCGCGAGCCGGGGAGCGAAACGCGCGGGTGGACCGCCTGGGTTTCGGTGTCGATTGCCACAATCTGGTTCGTAGACAGGCTGCTGCTGTACGCGTAGGCCCCGTCCGGACTCACCTTCATGCCGTGCGGTCGGTCGAGTGGGACGTGGAGCGGCACCTCGACGGGGGTCATGTCCGATCGGTCGATGACGGCCACAGTGCTCGGGACGTCGGGAAGGCTTAGGGTGTGGCCCGCGTAGAGGAGATCTCCCTCGGGCTGCAGTGACAGCATGCCCGGGGAGGAGAAGTCGACCGTTCCCACCAGATTGTTCTGAGCGTCGAACTTGGCCACCACGTCGCCCCCGATCATCGACACGTACCACGCCGACCCATCGGGCTCGACGACCACGTGGTGCGGCTTGGCGTTTTGGGGGAAGCCGTGTTCGGTCAGGTCCACGGTCCGCAACACCCCGGAAGCCGGATTCACGATTGAGACCGTAGCGTCTGCCTGATTGCATACGTACAGGGCGTCCGATGGATTGGGGGGGGCACCGGGTCCGCTTCTGTCGCATCCGCCGAGGGCGACGAGGACGACCAGCCCGAGCACGCGAATGCGCAGTCTAGAAAGGTTCATCGTGGGGAAAGCGGTACGAGAAGACCGAAGGAGACGGGGGCTCTAGCGGACAACAACTACCTTTCGCAGCAGCTGGATCGATTCGCCTTGGACGCGCAAAAAATACGTGCCGCTGGCCCGCTGCGCAGCGCGAATTTGAAAGCGGTGAACGACCCCCGACTCGACCTGACTGTCGTGCAGTAGCCGTACACGGCGGCCTACCACGTCGTACAGGGCGACGCGAAGCGGTTGGGGATCCCGGAGCGTAAGCGTAAAGAGGGCCTGGTTCCGGACGGGATTCGGAGTGGGCCCGTTCGCGACGTAGGGCTCGGACGGCAGAATTTTCACCGAAGTGGCCTTGCTCGTGTGTTCCTCCCCGTTCGTCGAAAGGTGTCGGATCCGGAACTGGTGAATGCCGAATCCCAGGTCCTCAAATGAATGCTCGTCCTTCTGAATGCTGGAGCCGCTGTGTCCCCCGACCGTTTCAGTCACCGTCCAAGTGCTGCTCCCGGGAGGCTTGTGTTCCACCCTTACCGAGTCCGTCTGGGCGGTCGCCGAGAGGGTCCACTCTACGAGAGCCCCCTGCTCGCGTCGAGTGCCAGTCACCGAAAGAATCGGAGAGGTGGTGGGCTCTACGACGAAGAGGCCCTCCCCGATGCTGCTGACGAGGACGATATTGCGCTCGAAGAACGGATAGGTGCTCCACGCTCCATTGAACGACGCATCGTTGCTGTTCGGGTATGTATCGAAGTACGCCACCTCCTCCGGGTTTTCGGGATCGGCCACGTCCAGGACGCGAAGCCCACTCTCGTAGTTGGCCTGGTAGGCGTAGGCACTCTCGATGTACTGGTTGTGGTCGATTGCTCCGGTAGGCCCCAGGTACGTCTCCACGAGTTCCGGGCTGTCCAGGTTCGTCACGTCAAAAACAAGCGTACGGGTGCGATCAATCCCGTTTCCACCATCTTGCTCATCGAGCTCGTCGTCCACATACAAGTAGCGGTGGTCCTCCGTAAGCCACGCCTGATGAACGTACCCGATCTGCGGATAAGTGGCATTGGCAATCGTTTCTGGACCGTCCTTGTTGGTGACGTCGGCGATGTTGAGGGCCGTCTCGTTGGCGTTGAGGCATAGCTCTTTGCCCTGGTAATCAGTGTCCGGACCGTCGTAGATCACACACTGCGCGTCGTGGGTGTAGCCTGTTCCAAATCGACCAGTGGACGGATCCGCAAAACATCCGGCGAAGACGGGTGTGGTCGGATTCTGAATGTCAACCATGTGGAGGCCGCCCCCGCATGTTTTCGTCGTGTCGTCCGCTGCTCCCCCCCCCACGACGTAGGCAAATCCCGTCTCAGTGTTGATGGCAAGATTATGGGCGGTCTTAATTCCGTCGTAGTGGGCCGTTTCGTTGAAGGTCACCGGCCGCTCGTCGCTTCCGACGGTTCGGAGCTGGGTTAGGTCGAAGACCTGCATGCCGTGTTCGGAGGCCTCGCTCACGATGAAGGCGTGATCGTCGTACACCTTCATGTCGCGCCAGGTGCTCGGCTGGGAGTGGGGAGGCAGTTCGCCGACGTAGATCGGCTCCGTAGGTGTGCTCACGTCGACGAAGGCGACGCCGTCGGTGCGACCCACGATGGCATATGTCGTGTCCGTTTCTGGGTCAGTCCAGCCCCACACGTCGTTGAGCTGAGCGTCAGTATTTCCTCCCAAGGCGCCAATCGAGAGATACGAGAGCAGGTCGACGTTCTCACACGGGTACCGGTCTGCGGTTCCGTACTCACATTCCACTTTTTCTCCGGTGATGGAGGTCTGGGCCCGTGCGAGAGGAGGAGCAAAAATCGTCCCGAGCCCAAAGAGGAAAAGGAGGAGACCCAAATGGCGACGGTGACGGTACTGCACGTGCAGGGGACGTTCGCTGGGTGGTAATGAGGAGCAGAGCGAGGGCATTGCTTTGTTTTGGGGCCCCAAACTCCTCGACCGGGCCTCTGCAATCGGTGACCGGTCGAGAAGATCCGCCAGGGCGTGTTGGTCATCTCGCGCAGGCCCAGTCGAGAGCGAGGGGACCTTGCGACAAGACTCTCGGCTACCGAAACAGCCGGAGGGCCAGGTTGAGGAGAAGCGTGAGCACTACGCTGAGCACGATCATGGTTGCAATTGGCACGTAGATTCGGACGTTTTCGCTCTCATAGGCAAGGTCGCCCGGGAGGTTACCCAAATCGATCATCCGTCCGAGCAGGACAACGAGGCCCCCCAACAGGACGAGCCCGAGGCCCAGATAGACCAGGCCCCGTCCGAGTGTATCGGCATTCATGATGTGGAGGACTCTGTTCGACGTGTGACCGTATGTCTCAACCAGAGCGCGGCCCTGTACGTTCGGCGGGGTCTGGAAAAGGGGGAGACGGACAAAACTCTACCCCGCGTCGCCCGTGAGAGGGTCGGACCTGATTTTTACTGATCCTCTCTCCTACCCATGCTCAAGTCCATTTTCGTCGTGCTTCACGTCATTACCGCCGCCGCGTGGTTCGGACTGGGCCTGCGAGTGGCCGGACGGGCCCGCACAGCAATCGAACTCGGCGGCGAAGGCGGGGCCGCGCTCGCGTCGGACGGACAGGCCTCCATCCGGCAGATGAATATTTTTGTCGTGCTCACGCTCCTCTTTTCGATCGGGGCCTTCATTGCCGGGGGACACTTCTCCGCCTACGGCCCCCTGTATCACACCTCCGTCACGTTGATCGTTCTGCTCACCTTGGACCAGCTGTTCGTCATTCGACCGGGCTGGAATGCGCTGCAAGAGGCCGTGGCGGGCGGAGCGGCGCCTGACGCCGCCGAGTCGGCGCGGAAGCGGGTGGCCATCGGAACAGGCGTGGGCCACCTGCTGTGGCTCGTAATGCTCGTTCTCATGCTCTGGAATCGCTACCTCGCGGCTGTTCTATAAAGAATCCGAACGACTCAATTTACAGGGCTTCGAGTCGGTCCGGAGCGACGAAAGCTTCGGGGAACGCCGAGCGGGCAGCGTCAAGCACCGTCTCGGCCTGCTCCTCCGAGGCGAAGGGACCGAGCCGAACGCGATACAGTGGAGCCTTCCATTTGATGCTAACCGGCGGCTCTGATGACTGCGAGTTCCGAACGAGGGGAGGACGTTCTGAGGCCGGTTGCCGTTTCCACCATCGCAGCGCCTGGTTGAGCGTCTCCACGGCCTGGTCTTTTTCCTCGGTGAGTTGAAGCTGCACGTGGTACACGCGCGTTCCGGACTCCGGATTTGTGGGGTTGGACGCAGGGCCGGGTGCCGAACAAGCCCCGAGTAGCAGGGCTCCCAGAAGTAGTTCCGGACCGATGCGGTGCGAACGGGGCACTGTGCGGGGCGCGGAATTTGCGCGAAGAGGACCGCGAAGCGGGGGGAAGGACCAGCACAAACGGTCTGCCCTTCTCTCTTTCGTCAACGCATCCTCCTGAGCTGCGGTTCAAATCACTTGTGTCGAAAGGGCGGTTCTCCCGAGTACCGAAAACCGATGTGCCCGGTCACAGTTAAAATCGGCTCGTTGTGCCGTTCGCGAAAGATTGAGCCGACGGTTCCCCTGTCCGAATTCTCATTCCTTCTACGCAGAGAGACTCCTCGCGTAGTTCCATCCGCCCGGTTCGTTCCGTATGCGTGTTCTCTTTGGTTTGCTCATCGCGCTGCTGATCCTCGTCCCCAGTGCATGTCACTCGCCGGACCCGTCGCCGTCCGCCGCGGCCGTAATCGACAGTGCCCGCGCGGCTCACGGGTCGTCCGTCCTCGAGGATGCCATCGTCACGTTTGACTTTCGGGGCGACGACTATCGCCTCCGGCAAGAGGGCGGGCAGTTTCACTATCGGCGGACCTACGCCGATTCGCTGGGCCGATCCGTCCTCGAAGGGCTCACGAACGAGGACCTCTACCGGGTCGTCGACGGAGATACCGTGTCGTTTTCCGGGCCGGAACGGGACGACGTAAAAACCACTGTCAATTCGGTGACCTATTTTGCCCTGCTGCCGGAGCCGCTTGGGGACCCGGCCGTGCAACCCAGCTACAGCGGCCGCGATACGATCGATGGCGTGCCCTACCACCGCGTGAAGGTTACCTTTCGGCAGGAGGGAGGGGGCGAGGACTGGCAGGACATCTTCATGTACTGGTTCCGCACGGACACCTACACCATGGACTATCTGGCCTATGCTTTCGGTCTGGGGCCCGACGAAGAACCAGGCACCCGGTTCCGCGAGGCCTACAATGTCCGCCGCATCCGTGGCGTCCGCATGGCCGATTATCGCAACTATACGGTTGACACCCTCTCTGCAGAGCAGTTGGCGCAATACCCCGACCTGTGGACTCGTAGTGCCGGACGGCTCGTGTCACGGATTGCGCTTGATAACGTGCAGGTCCAACCCCTTTGACGAGTTCTCGGGAATTTGTCGGGTTCATCACACGAGGCGGTCCCGGATCTCGGAGGCGTAGGAGCGGCTCACCCGGACCTTGGTGCCGTCGTTGAGCACGGCCTTGTAGCCGCCCGAACCGTCGCTGTAAAGATGGTCGAGGGCCGGGAAGGCGAGAATGTGGGAGCGATGCACGCGCACGAACTGCGACGGGTCGAGGCGCTCCTCCAGTTCGCCGATGCCCATCGACGAGAGGTAGGTCTTCTCGTTCGTGTGGAGCTCTGAGTAGTCCCCCGCGGCTTCGATCCACCGGATGTTGGCGGGGTCGACCGGAATGATTTTGTCACCGTAGCGCACGTAAAGTCGCTCGGGAGCGTCGTCCGGGTCGGTTTTGGCTTTCTGGAGCAGTGCGGCGAACCGATCGGCGTATTTCTCGTCGTCCTGGTCGTAGCGCTCCAGCGCCCGCTCCACGGCCGTCTGGAAGCGGGCCTTGCTATAGGGCTTCAGAAGATAGTCGACTGCCCCGGCGTCAAAGGCCTCGATCGCGTACTCGTCGTAGGCGGTGGAGAAGATAATGTCCGGCAGTGTGTCGATCTCCTCCAGCACGTCGAAGCCGTCGAGTCCGGGCATCTGCACGTCGAGGAAGACGAGATCGGGTGCCTTCTCGTTGATGGCTTCAATGGCTTCGCGGCCATTTCCGCACTCGCCAATTGGCTCGATGCGGTTTACGTCCTCCAGGTATTCCTGGATCAGGTTGCGGGCGGGCGGTTCGTCGTCGACGATGAGGGCGCGCACAGGTTGGGAGGGAAGGTTGGAGGTGAGAAGGTTGGAGGTGAGAAGGTTGGAAAGTGGGGAAAGATGTTGCGGAGGTTGAGCCGGAGGGCGGAGGAGGATTACATCCTACAATTCGTTGTGCGTCTTGGCACCGCGACTGAGAGCTCCCACGAGACCTCCCGAAACCGGGATTTAGTCGGGGTTGTTCTTGGGAAGGGAAAACCAGACGGCGAAGCCGGTGGGAGCCTTCAAGGCGGTGTGGAGGGCAGCGTCGGGCCCGTAGGTGTGCTCTAAGCGCGTGTTCGTGGTGGCGAGCCCGGTGCCGTCCGGCGAGGCCGAGAGCGGGTCGTCGTCATTTGGTCCCACACCAGTATCCTCCACGCACACGTGAAGACGATCGTTCTCGGTCGTCACCTCGACCGTAACGGATCCGCCCTCCTCGCTTGGGGCGATGCCGTGGCGAAGCGCATTCTCCACGAGCGGCTGCAGTACCATCGGCGGCAACGGCGTATCCAGCGCGTCCTTGTCGGCGTCGATGTCCACCTGCGCCTCCAGTCGATCCGAAAATCGATGCCGCTCCAGGTCGAGGTACTGGCGCGCAAAGTCGATTTCCTCCCGAAGGGAAACGAGGTCGCGGTCCGAACTGTCGAGAGCGTACCGCATCATGCCGGAGAGCTTCGCAATCATTTCCCGGGCCTGCTCGGGATTTCGTCGAAGTGTAGCGCTGATGGAGTTCAGCGTGTTGAACAGAAAGTGCGGGTTGACCTGGGCCTTGAGGGCGGCCAGCTCTTGCTCGCGGGCCCGGGCCAGCAGCTCGGTGGCCTGCTGCTCCTTCTGCCGCAGACGCTGCACGTTGCGGACCAGGTGGTAGAGCGCAAACTGGATGGCATAGATGGTGAGGTTTCCGAACAGAATCCACTGGTAGTTCGCCTCCATCTGACTGACCGCCTCGGGGCCGGCCTGGAAATAAATGAGGGCCAGATACGACTCAAGCGCGCCCCAGGCGTAGAGGGGATCGAGAAGCAGGTGCGCGCCGAGTATCCACCCCCAGTGCATCTGATCCATCTCACGCACCGTGATCCACCAAATCGGCACGCTATAGAGCCCGAGAATGAGGACGTAAAGAACCTGCTCCATGAAGAGGACAATGAAAGGAGTGTCCGTCTCCTGCTGGGCGATAAAGAGCGTGTAGAGGAGGGCGTAGAGCGTCCATCCCACCGCAGCCAGACCGATCCCCCGCCACGTGATGCGCGGTTTTGGCGGGGCCTGGGCCTTAACGTCGCTCGGGGACGCGTCAAGTCCGGTTGAGAAGGGCACCGACGACATGTCTTCTCAGCGAATTGGGAGCGAGGCGTTTCGACAAAGTGGTTATGTCCACCGGAAAGCCCACGCCGCCACGGTGGTGCTCAAGATGCCTCCTACTCCTACAAGGACGCCGCCGTCGTCTTGCCCGTATCGTTGGGGCCGATGAGACCGAAAATCTCGACCGCTTCCACTTCCAGAGACAGGTCGTCGACGGCAACGGTCGTGCCGTGCGTTTTGCGAAAACCGTTGATGGCAAGAACGGGGCTCACGGCAGAAAAAGGCGAGGGCCTCCCAGTTTGACAGACCGGCCTTCGTGAGGAGCACACTCGTCGAATCGGCCACCGGCTGAGCGGCAGCCAGGAGAGGAAAAAGAAGAACGGGAACAAGCCCTCCAATAAACCGGAGGGCGTTGCAAACATACATGGCGAAGATGGCAGTTGAGGACCAGATCGACCACGTAGTCATCCTCGCTTATTCGACACTCGGCTCCGCGTTTGGACCCATTCGACGAGTGGGGTCTTCCGTCGATGAGCCGAGTCCCTCTGCCGGAAGGGGTCTGCCGACGGGCCGGTGGCCCATTCAGCCGAGGGCGATTAGGAATCCGACGGCGGCACAGACCGACGAGAAGGCGGCCAGAAAGAGGAGGAGAGGGAACGATACCGTTTCTTCCTCCGCCCCGTTGTCCGGCAGATCGATCTCAGAGACAGACGAGGGGCGAGGCGCATCGGCTCCGGCCACGATGAGGCAGCCCACCTGTTGAGGGTGGTCCTGCACCCAGGTCCCCGAGGGCACGCCCCGGAGAATCCAGAGAATGAGGAAGTCCCCGGCCGCGGCCACCAGCATCAAAAAGCCGTAGAACGTGGCGAGCCAAGTGCCTGTCGACAGGCCGATTGTCAGGGGACCCAGGCCCAGCACGAGGCCCGGCAGGGCAATGGCGAGGCGGTAGGAGCGGGCCCGCGTGGGAATCGTGCACTGGGCGAACGGCGTGAGGGCCTGCCAGTGCATGCCAAACTGCACGTCGTCCCACGACGCCTCTCCCCACACGTGTCCAAGGCCGTGAAGCCCCTCGTGGAGGAGGACCCCACCTACGAACGCAGCGCAGAACAGGAGGATGGTCCCCGGATCGGACGGAAATGGCGTTTCGGGAAGGTCCCACAGAGCAAGGTGCGGCCCAATCGACAGCAGGGCAATGGGGGCCAGCAGGGCTGCTCCCCGGAGTTGGGCGTCCGTTGGCGGGAGGACCGCTCCTGAGTGGAGGCGATCCACGGCGGAAGCATCGGGGTAAGACATTCGATTGGGAAAATCAATGGGACCTTGCGGAGTTCGTGGAATCGAATGTCGGTGTGGCGCCGGCCCGGGTAAAAAATGCACCGCGGGATTCGCTCATACCCGAGTGCAACCGTTAGGGTTCGGGCCAGAGCTCTGCTCCTTCGCGTTCCCACACCCGTCTCGATGCTCGCCCCTCAGTTCAACTCGCGAATTTCGATGTCACGCCACCGAACGGTGTAAGGCCCTCTCTCTTCAGGAATGCTGTGCACCTGCAGTCCAATGACCCCCTGGCGGGCGGACTTCTCGTCGGTCAGATCCGTGACCTTTTCCCCGTTGATCCACACCTGGTAGCGGGGGCCGTTTGCCTTTACCTCAAACTCGTTCCACTCGCCGTTCTTGAAATCCCGATGAAGGGGGCGGTCTTCGACGAGCCAGCCCCGCCCGGTCGCCTCCCCGTAGATATAGCCCGCCTCGCCGGCCGGGTCGGACAGGGCCTTGCCGGGCGGGGAGGCCTCGATTTCAATCTGGGGCCCCCGAACGTGTCCCTCCTTCACGTCCGGATCCCACCTAGAGCGAACCTGAACGCCGGAATTGAGCGGATTGTCGTCGAGCTTCACCTCGAAGCGGAGAACGAAATCCGAAAAGGATTGCTCCGTGCAGAGAAACGTGTTGGCGCTTCCCTCTACGGTTCGGCCGACGATGGCGCCATCCTTGACCCAATAGTGGGCCTGGCCGCTTTTCTTTTCCCATCCGAGCAGGTTCCGGCCGTTAAACAGAGACTCCCACTGATCAGTGTCGGTGGAGGTCTCGGCTTGGCCGAAGGCCGGCGCGGCGAGAAGGAGCGCTCCGGCACACCCAAGCGCCCATGGGATCATTGAACCCAGAGTCGTTACTACGAATCGTCTCATGGTAAATTCTTTTCAGTGAGGAGTTGGCTCGTGGAGTTGGTTTTTGCTGCAAAGGGGGGCATCTTCAGTCCTAGGCGGTCCTCCTTCTAGCCTGGCCAGGGCAAGTAGAACGTAGACGCCGGTCTTTGTCCAGTTTTCGACGCTGGGGCTCGTTGTCTTGATCGGTGCTCTCGGACCGTGCCGCGTTGACTCGATCACAAGTCGAGTTCATCTTATGACAATTCCCGGCGAAATGCAACGGCAACAACTTCCAGTTCTTTTCCTTCAGCTGCTCTGCTTCTTTCTGGACGGGGCCGACTTTTCGCTGGTTCGTTTCGACGATCTGAAGAAGTCGGAAGGCTATGTCAGGGCAATCGAGACGTGCCCCGGATCGATGACTTCTTCTTATCAGACGGGGCGCCTTTTCTACGGGTTCTTCCTGGGGCGGATCTGGCTGTTTCGTCGCCTGATCTAGCAGCTGTTCTTTTGGCGGTTGAAGATCAGAAATCCGGAGGTCGTGGTTTTGGGAATGGACTCGATGGTTGGATAACCATGGCACCGAGAAGCGCGAGGGAGTCGAACCGACCCAGAAGGGCCGACCTACAAGGGGACGGAGGGTCTCACACGGCCATTCCGTGACGCGGAACGGTTCCCTGCCGTGTTCACGATCTGTCGAGGAAGGTCGGTTCTGCGGCGGGCAGCGCGGGGTCCCCGCGATGTGACTTTTATGGCGGGTTGGGCGACTGCAAAGCACGAATACTTCCGCTCACATCCTTCGATTCTGCGATGACGGTCCGCTGCATTCTTGGCCTTTTGGGGATCCTCCTGCTCGCCGGATGCTCCCACCTACATCCGTGGGCGACCGAGCGGAACATTGAAGACACGTACGATCGGGTGTTTCAGGCGACTCCTGAAGACGTTGGAAGCGCGCGACTTTCCCATCGAGGAGCGCGTTGAGGAATTTCGGGGCGCAGAAGAATGATCAACGATTCGATTCTGGCGGCAAAACGGCCGGCGGGGTCGTGCGTTAGAGGACAGCATCGATGTTGTCGCACCGACCACGTTCGTCCATGGAGTCTCCCATCGACACCGTCTCGCCCGCTCGTGTTCTCGCCCTCCAGCACCTCGAACGGGTGCGCAAGGATGACGCCTATGTGGGCAAGTTGACGGCTGACGACGCGGAGGCCCGCACGCGGCGACAGGCCCGCGAACTGGTGGCAGGGGTTACCCGGCAGCGTCGGTGGCTCGACTTTGTGTTGAGGGAGGCGTATCACGGCGACTACGAGTCTATGGAGCACCGCCTCCGGCAGATCTTAGGGCTGGGGCTCTACGAACTGCTGTTCCAGTCGACCCCCACCCACGCCGCCGTCGACGAGTACGTAGAGCTGGCCAAGCAGGAGCTGCGGCCCGGGGCGGGCAATCTGGTGAACGGGGTCCTCCGCACGATCGACCGGGACCGCGAGCACATTCCGGTGCCCGACACCGGAGACGACGCCGAAGACCTTGCGATTCGGTACTCGCATCCCACCTGGATGGTGGATCGGTGGCTGGACCGATTCGGCATTGACGAGACGACCGAGCTCCTGCGGGCCAACAATCGCCGGCCCATGTACAGCATCCGGGTTAATCTGCTCCGTACGAGTTGCGACGAGGTGGCGGACTGGCTCGACGAGCACGATGTGGTCCACGTCGATTCTCCGTACCTCGACAATCACCTTCGTCTGAAGCGGCTGCAGGCGCTCGTTGAGGGCGGGTTGCTGGACGACGGGCATGTGGCGGTGCAGGACGAAAGTTCGGGCCTCGTGGTAAAGGTGCTCGATCCACAGCCCAGCGACACGCTGATCGACGGGTGCGCGGCACCGGGCGGCAAAACGATGCATGCCGCGGCTCGGATGGACGGGGACGGGACGATTCTGGCGTTTGACGTCAATGGGCAGCGTCTGGAGAAGGTCACGGACGCCGCGACGACGCACGGCGTGTCGGACCTGGTTCACACTGAGGCCGCCGATCTCAGCCAGGTTGCCGAGCAGCCGGATCCCCCGCAGGCCGACCGTGTATTGTTGGATGTTCCGTGCACCGGGCTCGGCGTGCTTGCCAAGCGTGCCGACCTCCGGTGGCGACGAACGTCGGACGACCTGGAGGAGATGATGGCACTACAGGATCGGTTGCTCGATGCGGGGGCGGCGCTGGTACGGCCCGGCGGCCTCCTCGTATACAGCACCTGCAGCATCGAACCCGAAGAGAATGAGCAGCGGATCGAGGCGTTTCTCGCGCGCCACGACGAGTTCACGGTGGAATCGGTCGCCGAGTGCGTGCCCGACGAGATGGTCTCAGACGCAGGTCACCTGAGGACGCTTCCGCACCGGCACCGCATGGACGGCGCGTTCGCGGCTCGCCTCCGTCGCGTAACGTCTTGATGGTGCATCGCATACAAAGAACTTGTTTGCCCATCACTCCGGTTCACACATGCCTCCCCGTCGCCTCGGCCGATCCATTTTGGGCCTCCTGCTGATCGTGGCTGTTGCGGCGCCCTCCGCCGAAGGCCAGCGGATTGCGAAGTACGGTGCGGACTTTCTGGCGGGGGGTGTGGATGCGCGCGCCCTCGGGATGGGGGGAGCGTACGTAGGATTGGCCCACGAGGTGAGCGCGGGCTATTGGAATCCGGCGGGCCTCAATAGCCTGTCGTATCCGGAAATCAGCTACATGCACGTCGAGCGTTTCTCGGGGGCGGTGTCGTTCGACTACGGCGCCGCCGCGATGCCCGTCACGGCCCGGTCTACAGTAGGCATCTCGGTCTTCCGGAGCGGCGTGAACGACATCGTGAACACCCTCTCGGCGTGGAACCCGGACCGGGGCCAGCCGCTGCCCGACTATGAAAGCCGCATCACCCGCTTCTCGGCGGCCGACTGGGCCCTGTTCGTCAGCTACAGCCGAGCGGTCAGCGACCGGCTCTCGGTGGGCGTCAACTTCAAGGGCATCCACCGCTCCATCGGCGACTTTGCCAATGCCTGGGGCT
>CAYRPX010000021.1:0-21460 GCA_964426195.1 uncultured Salinivenus sp. | reverse complement strand
GTCGCCGGTGTGCACCCCCATCGGCGTTACGTTCTCAATGGAGGCGATGATGATAACGTTGTCGTTTGGGTCGCGGAGCAGCTCCAGTTCGTACTCCTTCCAACCAAAGAGGCACTCGTCGATCAATACCTGGTGGGCCGGAGAGAGCTCCAGTCCCCGCGTCACCATCTCTTCGAACTCATCGGCCTTCCACACGATTCCGCCCCCGCCGCCTCCGAGGGTATAGGAGGGACGAATGACGATGGGCAACCCTCCGAGCTCCTGGGTAATTTCCTTCGCCTCCAGTAGGCTCTTCGCCGTGTCGCTCCGGGACTGATCGAGCCCAATGTCGTCCATCAGGTCCCGAAATTGTTGACGGTCCTCTGTAATCTGGACCGTGTCGATGTCGACGCCGATCACTTCGATGCCCTCCTCCTCCCAGAACCCATCCTCCTTCAAGTCCTGGGCCACATTGAGGCCCGTCTGGCCCCCCATTGTGGGCAGCACCGCGTCGGGCTGCTCCTCACGGGCAATCTGGGCGATTGACGAGGGCGTCAGATCTCGCAGATAGACCTCATCCGCCATCAAGGGGTCGGTCATGATCGTGGCCGGATTCGAGTTCACCAGGACAACCCGGTAGCCTTCATCCATGAGGGCGCGGGCCGATTGGCTCCCCGAGTAGTCAAACTCACAGGCCTGCCCGATCACGATGGGCCCAGATCCGATGAGAAGAACGGTGTTGATATCGGTGCGCTTGGGCATCGGAGTGTTGCGTATTGTGTGATGCGTATTGCGTGATGTCCGTAATGTACAGCCGAGAGTCCAATTCTCACTTGAGTCTCCTCCCTTGACATTACTCACTCCCCTCTTCCTGGATGCGACGAAGAGCCTCAACGTCCATCTGATCTTTGGGCCGGAGGGAATCTTCCTTGAGGATGATCAATCCTTCGATGTTGAGATGACGGATCGTATGATCGTTCATGCGCCGTGTCGTGGTCATCGATTTCAGATCCTCATAGCGGTACCCACTCATCTGCGTGAAGATGTCGAGCGGAAATTCCTCGAGGACGCGAATGGCTCCCTCTTCCAGAGTAAAGTCGTCCACCTGAAGCTCGGTCGCCGATCCTTCTCCAAACCCGGCAAGAACCTCCAGAAGACGAGCAAGATTCTTGTCGTCGACCCGAACGAGAATGTCCACGTCTTCCGTCGCCCGCACGTGACCACAAAACGCCACGGCAAGTCCGCCGACGAGAATATAATCCACGTCGGCCTCACTCAGATCGGCCAACAACTTTTCGAATGCGCTCGTCATCGTCTTCAAACTCGATTCCGAGACGGAGCATGCGCTTGCGCAGTTGCCAGACTCGCCGGATGGGATTCTCGGACTCCGAATATGATCCGATAATCCGTCGGATGTCCTCGTCGCCGTAGTTGGACGGATGTCTAAACTCTACCATTGGGATGATGCCAATTTTCCAACCTTCAACCTTCCCATCTTTAGCCACTCACGCCGTCACTGTGACAGGTTCAGCGGCTTCCTCAGGCAGGGTCACGTCGCGCTCCCCCGCCACCATCTCCATAAAGGCATCGAAGTGGTAGTGGCTGTCGTGGGGGCCGGGAGAGGCCTCCGGATGATATTGGAGCGACATGCCGGCAAAGGTTTCAAACCGGAGTCCCTCAATGGTGTCATCGTTGAGGTTGACGTGCGTAACGCACGCCGCGTCAGGATCAATGGACTCTGGATCGACCGCAAAGCCGTGGTTCTGTGTCGTCACCTCCACCCGTTCGGTGTCGAGATTCTTGACCGGGTGGTTCGCTCCCCGATGGCCCACATACATCTTGTAAACGTCAAAGCCCAGCGCGAGCGCCATTAGCTGATGACCGAGGCAGATGCCGAAGATGGGGAGCCCGGTGTCGATGGCCTCGCCGACCGTTTCGATGGCCTCCGTCATGGGACGGGGGTCACCCGGACCGTTCGAGAAGAAGAGTCCGTCCGGGTCCCAGGCGAGCACGTCGTCGAGAGCCGTGTCGCCCGGCACCACCTTCACCGTACAGCCCCGCTGCCGAAACGAGCGCAGGATGTTCTTCTTGACACCGAAGTCGTACACCGCAATTCGAGGCCCAGCGCCCTCGCAGAACGTGTACGGACTGTCTGTTGTAACTTTCGACGCCAGTTCGCGGCCTGCCATGCTGGGCCACTCCTTAGCTCTCTGCACAAGCGCCTCGTCGTCCAGCTCCTCCGAAGAGATAACAGCATTCATCACGCCCTTGTCCCGGACGCGACGGACGAGGGCGCGTGTATCCACCCCGGCAATGCCTACGAGGTCGTGGCGCCGCATAAACTCCTCAAGCGTCTCATCGGCCTGTGTGTTAGAGTGGCGTCTCGGATAATCCCGTACAATAAAGCCCGCCACCATCGGCTCCTCGGCTTCCATGTCCTCGATGGACGCTCCGTAATTACCGATGTGCGGGTAAGTCATCATCATGAGCTGACCGTAGTAGGACGGATCCGTCATAATCTCCTGATACCCCGTCATGCTCGTGTTAAAACAAAGCTCCCCGCCGGTGAGTCCTCGGCGGCCTAAGGCCACGCCCTCGACCACAGTGCCGTCGGCGAGAGCCAGTTTGGCGGATTCGTGAGAGGCATCGGAGGACAGAGACGGAGCTTGAGGCATGGGCTGATGTAAGGGCTGATCGCGAAAGGAATCGTTGGAAGCGCTATAAAAAAACCTCCCCAACAAAATGGGGAGGCCAAATCGAGCTCAAACCGATGGATCCGAAAAAATCGGACCAGGAGCGGGTTCAGGCGGAAGGTCGGGGTGCATGATTCGCCGTTTGGGGACCTGTTTTCGGAAAGTCTGCCGGTCATAGTGTAAACCGACCGAAAAGTTTCACAGCCCCCCCCGGCGTCCCAGGGTTCGTTCTGAAGATTTTCAAACCCGCTGTGGAGCCAGCCCTTCGGTCAACCGCTCCGGACACCAGAAACAGACGTTCAGCCCCGTTTTTAAAGACTACAAACAACGGGTTTGCTGATGAAGTCCTCGATACCGTGCGACACGTCGTCTCGTCCCGGTCCGACTACACGTACCGACGCCGGTTCTTGGTGTCGCTTGTAGTCGTGCTGGGACTCAGCATCGCACTGGTGCGCTGGTGGCCTTCCCCCACCCCCTCATCGCCTAAGGGCCCGTTCGGCGAACGATCGCCCGATCGCATTCAGGTCAAGGAGATCCAACCGACGACTCAATCGCGGAAGCAGACCCCACCGCCCCCAGCTCCAGTGCCGCCTGAGGTTGTGCCCAACGACGTTGTGATTGAGGAAGAGATCGAGTTCGGCGAGGGAACGATTGCCGTTGAGGAGCCCGGGGAGGACAAACGGCTGCAGGAGGGCCGTACGGAGTCTCCCACGGCGACACGCC
This sequence comes from uncultured Salinivenus sp., assembly GCA_964426195.1. Lineage (GTDB taxonomy): Bacteria > Bacteroidota > Rhodothermia > Rhodothermales > Salinibacteraceae > Salinibacter. Next base: position 18,065 of record CAYRPX010000021.1, on the reverse strand, counting down.
GGCCCGACACCAACGCCCGACTCTTTCGGGCCGTCCAGCCCGACTATCCATCGGCCGCCCGCGAGCAGAGCATCCGGGCCCGAATCCGCGTTGCCGTCCAGGTCTCGAAGACGGGCCGGGTCGAAGAGGCCACCGTCCTGAAACGCTGGCGGCTGTCGGGCGGGGGACGGGCCCGTCCAGTCGCCCACCTCGATCATGGGCTGGAAAAGGCCGCCCTGGTTGCAGCCCGACGGTCCCGTTTCCGGCCTGCCCAAGAAGATGGCTCCCCTGTCCCCAGCCTGACAACCCTCACGTTCGAGTTCGGCACCGGTGATAATTAACGTGTAGAATTCGGCCGTCTTCTTGCCTTCTCTTCCACGTCGTACCACGTCGCATCCTCAATATCCTCTCCCCAAAAAGACGGCTCGTCTCGCGCGGCACCAGTCTCTCGTCGTGGAGAAGGTCCCTCCCAGCCGTGTCCCTGAGACGAGGCTTCTTTTCCCTGCTCGTCCCGGGAGGTCGAGGCCTCGTTCCCGACGAGGAGGCGGATGAGATTCCCGGTCGTCCGCACAACAAAGTACAGAATGATGGCGAGGAGAAGGTACTCCATGAGATGAACCGACGGGTGGCCTTAGCTACTCCCGAAGACCGGTCCTTCGATTTCTATGTGGGATTAGGGCTGAACGTAACGGACGCGTTCGGCGGACGGCGCGAAAATGTGCTGAACCAGTGAGCGAAACTCCGTCGCATTCTCTACGAAGTCCATTTCCGCGACGTTCGCGACGAGGAGCGGGTGCGGTCGTATTGGCGGAAATACTGGTCGTAAGCATCGTGCAGGTTTGCGATGTAGTCGGGATCCATGTTCCGCTCGTACGGCCGGTCTCGCTGAGCGATGTTCTGGAGGAGCCGCTCGGGGGAGGACTGCAGGTACACCACCAGATCGGGCGTGGGGACCGTCGGTTCCATGAGACGGAACAGGGACTCGTAGAGCTGCAGCTCGTCGCCCCGCAGGGTCTGCCGAGCGAAAATGCGGTCCTTGTCGAATGTGTCATCACTCACCGCGAGGTCACGAAAGAGGTCGCGCTCCGAGAGCTCCTTTTGCTGGCGGAAGCGGCTCGCGAGGAAGGCAAGCTGCGTTTGAAAGGCCCATCGGTCCCGATCGTCGTAGAACCGCTCCAGAAAGGGGTTCTCTGCGAATCGTTCGAGCACCGACTCTGCCTCAAAACGATCGGCGAGGAGATGGGTGAGGGTCGTAGTGCCGGCCCCGATAGCCCCTTCGATGGCCACATAATCGAGATGAGACGGGGGCGTCATCGACGAGGACATATCATCTCGAAGCGTGGGGCGTTCGGGCGTATGGATACTTTGGCTGAATGTGACGCTCGCCTTCGTTCACCCGGATGCCTTTCTGGGGGCCGAGGAGCTACCAAGGAGATCGTCGAGTCGGCAGTCGGTCTTTCGAATGGGCGCTGCGTCCGAGCACTGTTCAAGAAGCGACTGGACGGACTCGTTGAACGGTGGGGGTACGACAAAGTTTGGGGTGAGGTCGGCCCACGGCTGGAGCACGAACCGGCGCTCTCCGAGACGGGGATGGGGAAGGGTGAGCGTATCGGTCCGGCACGTCACCGAATCCACCGCGAGCAGATCGATGTCGAGGGGACGCGGCTCCCAGGTCCGGTTGCTCGACCGCACGCGTCCTTCCGCCCGCTCGACGTCGTGGGCTACATGGAGGAGCGCTTCCGGAGTTCCTTCCACTGCTGCGTGGAGAACCGCGTTCAGGAACGGAGGCTGCTCCTCGTCCAGCGACTGGGTGTGCGCCTCGGCCTCGTACACGGGCGAAGCCGCGCGCACCCGGAGGCCGGCGCGCTCGTGCAGGCGCTCGGCCGCCGCCTGGAGGTGGCGACAGCGGTCGCCTTGATTGGAGCCGAGGCCGAGGTAGGCAGGGGGCATGGCGAGAGTGGGTGGACGCCAAGGGAAAGAGCAGGAACCACTTTGTACACCTCCTGTCCCGAGAAGGTGCTGATTAATGGTTCTTATGTTCGTCTGCCCTTCCACGTTCATTCCCTCCGAAATGCAGAGGGGAGACAACTGCGAAAACGTGTCCCCTCAAAAGTGAACACTGAGAATCGAGAGGCCCACAGCGGCAATCTCGATCGAAAACGAATCGGAGGGTGCCCGGCTGGAGACGCTTCCCCGAGAACAAGCGTACGCAGCGACGAGGCGGGACTCCCCAGACAGAGATCTGTGTGGACTCACAAAAAGAGCACCCGTGCTCCCCAAGAAGGAGGTCCAGTGCCTCCCGAGCATCATTAAGATTAACGGTCCCATCGCCGAGATAATCGTACCAAACAGGCTCCATTTCGTTGAGAAAGACGCGGTAGAACTTAGAGATCGGGCCTACCGACCCATCCGAATAAACAACCTCAATCCGCCCGGCGGTCTTGTCGTGCCTGAGCGTCGCAATTTGTTGGTCCTGACACTCCACGACGGCATCGATCCGATCATTGATCTGCTCCCCGTTCGGTCAGTCGTCGCGGACGAAGAGCGCCATCGGGCCGCCTTGTCCTCAGAAAGAGCGATCGAGGGGAGTCGTTCAGTGTTGCTGTTTCAGCTCCACACTACCGTCTTGTTTGGGAGAATCAACCCCCAGTTGCAGGCAGAACGTTTACTCCGGTCGAGAATGAGGAACTGCCTCCCTTTCCTGCAGGTTGTTTTGCCTTCCCCAAAACCTGTTCAGGGAATTTCCGAGAACTGGCTCAGACAACAGAGAAGCGTCGGTCAGCGTCTTGTGAATAAGACCAATCTGTTCACAAGACCGATTCAAAGCGATGACCTTTCGGAATTCCCCTGATCCCTGTCCCTCTGACCTGACCGACGCGGAATGGAAACAGATCGAATCGATCTTTGATCGCTTCCGCTTTGACGAACACGATCCTCAAATTCTGTTGAACGCAGTTTTCTACGCGTTGAAGACTGGTTCGCAGTAGCGAACGCCATCAGCGGACTTTCCTCGAGGCAGAGTGTATGCTATCATTTTCGGAAATGACGGCGCCTGAACCTCCTTCAGCGGCTGATGGGCCGGATTCGGCGAACTGCACGCGTGGCCGAGGAGCGAAAGCCCAGTCCCAATGCTGCTGCGCGTGACACTCAATCGGTCGATGCTGTACGACAGGCCGGCCCGGGACGCGGACGCGACCCGAACAAGCAGGTAACCGGGCGGAAACGCCACGTGACCGCCCGTCCGCTGGGGTTTTTGTTGGCACTTGTCGTACATCCGTTTCCCGAAATGTCGGAAGCTATGGTCAGTCAGGACGGCGATGATTCGCTTGATGATCCGCCGTGTCGCATGATCCGCTAAACAGGTTCTAAGCCTGACAAGCCCTTACATTACGTTTTGGTTATAAGATGAATCCAGATATATAACCCGTACCTTACAATTCCGGGCAGTCTTGAGGCCCTCCGGGCTGGTACTGGATCAACCTCGGAGTTATGTTAAGAGCGCGAAATGCTTGGGGGCTTTCCATTAGTCTGAAAGCGGTCCCAACCGCTTCCGACTCATCGATAGGAAAATTCGTCAAGCATTCTGTCTGAGAAATAGGTAGACAGTCTCAAGAGAGCTAGGCTGATCCGGCTTCGAAGAGCTCTTCGAAGTGTCATCCTCATGGCAACAGTCACCCAATCAATAAGCTCTACTCATGTTACAAGAACTTCCTACCCTTACGCCAGGACAGTATTCCCTGGTGTTCAACATGTTCTCGTTTACCATTGCGACCATGGCGGCGGCGTTTGTCTTCTTCGTCATGGCGCAGAAGAATCTCGCGCCGAAGTACCGGGTTTCGATGATGGTTTCGGCGCTTGTGGTATTCATTGCCGGATACCATTACTTCCGAATCTCACAGAGCTGGACAGGCGCATACGAGCTCATGAACGGAATGTATGAGCCGACCGGTGACCTATTCAACGATGCGTACCGGTACGTCGACTGGCTCCTCACCGTTCCCCTGCTCACCGTTGAACTCGTGCTCGTGATGGACCTGCCCGAAGGGGAGAGTGGCCCGCTGGCTGCAAAGCTGGGCATCGGTGCCGCCCTGATGATTGCCCTCGGGTACCCCGGTGAAGCGAGTGGCAACGCCGAGCTCTTCGGCGTGCGAGGTCTCTGGGGGCTTCTCAGTACCGTGCCGTTTGTCTACGTGCTGTGGAAGCTGTTTGCCGGACTTGGGGATGTTCTTTCCCGTCAGTCAAAGAAGGTCACGACGCTGCTCAAGAACGCCCGGCTTCTGCTGCTCCTCACGTGGGGCTGGTACCCGATCGTTTACATGGTGCCGATGTTTACGTCCGGATTCCCCACTGAAGCACCGGGTACGATGGTGACTCTGCAGGTCGGTTACACCATCGCCGACATTGCAGCGAAGGCCGGTTACGGCGTGCTCATTTACAACATTGCTCTTCAGAAGTCCGTTGAAGAAGGCTTCAATGTAAATGAGATGACCGATCCTGCCGCAGCGACTGCCTAGAACATTTTCACGTTCTGGCACTCTGCCCACCGTCGAGCTTCTCGGCGGTGGGCTTTTATGTTTTTGGAGAAGATCCTGTTCGAAGGGCGTCACATTAAGGCTACTCCTTTCCGTCGAAATGTGAAGAGATGAGAAGCTGGTATGTTGACTTTTCCTCGTGAGAGGGGCACCTTCCCCGAGCATCGGGGAATATCCGAGGACGCTCGGACAGGAGGCAGAACGCCTCCAAAAACTGCTCAAGACACCGTTCGAGGTAGCAGGCATAACCGTGCACCTGTCTGTCAGCTTCCGCTTGACTGTCCGCGGGCCAGAGGATGAGGACCTGTCAGGGGATCCCGATCTGCTGCGTACCGGCGAAACGGCGATTTACGCAGCCCGCGAGGGCCGCAAACAAACCCACCAAATCGGCCCGGATGACGAGACACCTGCCGGTCGGCTCCGCCGTCGCGAAGAGCTGATTTGGGCGCCCCGCCGGAACGAGTTCACCCTATACTACCAGCCTATCGTCGACCTTCGCAACAACTCGGTGAGCGCCGTCGAAGCTCTCGTCCCTTGGAAACACCCCGAAGAGGGCCTCGTCCCCCCATCAGAATTTATTCCACTCGCGGAGGAGTCCGGGTTGATTGAGGAGGTGGATCAGTGGGTCCTCCAGCGTGCACTCCGACGGGGGGCCGTCTGGCGCCGCGACGGAGGCAGGCCTCCGCACGTGAGCGTAAACGTCACGGCCCACCAGCATTCCAGCGAAGAGGCGCAGCAACACGTCCTCCAACTCCTGAACGAGCAGGGGCTTCCGGGCGAGGCCCTTACGCTCGAGACCACCGAACGAGTTGCCTTCCGTCGCGGCCATTTTTCGGCCGGCGAATCGATTCTGTGGAGAACCCAGATCGATCTGGGGACGTTGCGAGCACAACCGTCTAACGCTTCCCTTCCTGTCTCTCCTCCCTTGACTTCCCCATGCTCCACCTCGAACGCCCCCTCGTGCTCTTCGACCTCGAAGCAACCGGTACAGACCCACAAGAGGCGCGAATTATCCAGATCGGCATGCAGCGCTTCGTCCCCACTCCCGACGGCGCAGTCCTCGACGAGACCGTGGACGTGCTCGTCGATCCCGAGCAGGCGGTCCCCGAGGACATCACAGACCTCACGGGCCTTTCTGCCGACGCCATTCGGCAGGCTCCACCGTTCGAGGCACACGTCGATCGCCTCGTTCCACTGCTCGCGGACGCCGATCTGGCCGGCTACAACGCCCTCGCGTACGACCTTCCTCTTCTGAAAGCCGAGTTCGAACGGAGCGGACGGGCCATGCCCGGCCCCGACGATCGCGTCACCATCGACCCGTATCGGCTGGAGCAGGTGCTGCGCCCGCGGACCCTCTCGGCTCTCTACAAGCGGTACACCGGCACGCCCCTCCTGGACGCCCACGACGCACTGGGCGACGTGAAGGCCGCCGGCATGGTGCTCCAGCAACAGCTGCTCGAGCACGACATCGAGGGCACCCCTGCGGAGTTGGCCAAGCGCATTCGCGGTAACTACCTCGATGACCACCGTCGTCTGAAGCAGGACGACGACTCGGTCGTCATTTGCTTCGGCAAGCACGACGGGAAGACCCTCCGCGAACTCCAGGCTCACCACTCCGACTACCTCGAGTGGATGTATGAAACGATCGACGACCTCCGTCCCCACATCGACGACGCCCTAAACTAAGACGTCTCCTCCGGACAACGCAAGACGTACCCCTGCGTGGACTCGAACCACGATTTGCGGCTTAGGAGGCCACCGTTCTATCCAGTTGAACTACAGGGGCATCGTACTGAAAACCCGCGCATCGTTGCCAGAAAGAGGTAACCGGCGCCGTCGAGACGGTTCCCCATCAACGGCTGTAGAGTGAAGCTCCCCGCTCTTCCGGGTGGGGAATCAATCGCGTTCTCGTGACAAAGAACAACTCAACGCTACGGGCAAGACGAATCGACTTGGAACTGCAAAATTCTTTTTAATCGGGCCGGTTCATCGAAAGTTAGCGGAGCAAATGCCTTTTTTCGCGCTTATATATCAGCGAACAATCAGGAGATGGCAACCACTGGTTGCTGGCACTTACTCCCCTTCTCTTGACCTTCCTTCCGCTCCCTTTGCCCCGGGCCGTTGCCCTCCCCTCCCCGCCCCGCGGTCCGGGGCTTTTTTATTTTCTGTCTGGTCGATTTAGGAACAGGAGGACCCTTCCGAGGTCGGAGTGAAGGGCTTGGCGCACCACTACGTTTCTTCAGTTAAAAAGTCAACAACCACTTTGGCCAGGGCGTCGGAAACATCGGCGTGGACCCAGTGACCGGCCTCCTCGATGGTCACGAGATCGGCGCTCGGGAAACGCTCTCGGATACCTAGGAGGTCATCGTCGGCAATATAATCGGACTTTCCTCCCCGTACGAAGAGAGTGGGACCTTCGAAGGTCGGTCCACTCGGAAGAGCCGCCGTGATCTCATCGTAGTGGGCCCGGATGGCGTCCAGATTCATACGCCAGGCATAGGTCTCGCCGTCGTAGTCAAGGTTTTTGAGGAGAAACTGACGGATGGCCCACGAGGGCACGTTCTCGGCGAGGGCGTCGTCGATGGCGTCTCGATCTTCATACTCCCTAGGATCAATTTGGGCAAGTGCCTCGAGCAAGTCGGTGTGATGGGGCGGGTATTGCCGCGGAGCGATGTCGACGACGATGAGCCGATCCACCCGGTTGGGATACGAAAGTGCCGTCTGCATGGCCGTTTTCCCGCCCATCGAGTGGCCGAGAAGAGAGGCCGGGGCAAGATCGTGCCGATCGATGAAGCTTTTCAGATCTGCCGCCAGGGTCGGATAATCGATCCGGTCGGCGTGGGGCGAACGTCCGTGATTGCGCTGGTCCACGGCATACACCCGGGCCACCTCTTGGAACGCCGTCCGGCTGAGGGTGTGCCAGTTTCCATGCGCCCCAAGAAGGCCGTGTAGGACGATCAGCGGAGGTCCCGATTCCCCGTATTGATTGTAAAAAAGCTCCATCTGGGCTGAGATTGAGTTAGAACGAAAGAAGACCGCCTGCACGGTAGCGGTGAAACACGTCGCCTTCTGGCGATTCTGAGAAGTCCATCCTCTTCCGGCAGGATTGGGCTCCACCAACAAAACGCATCCTCCCGGACGAACACAACCCAAATCCTTGCACGCTCGCCTGCCGGCCCTCGTGGTGCTTGTCTCTGTGCTCGCAGTCCCCCCTTCTGCGGCTCAGTCCGCAGAAGCGCACCGTTTCACCGATGCCTCCGTGGATACCGGTGCCACCGCCCAATCTGCCCTGACGGCCTCGACATCGATCGTGAGCCAGGCGTTCTCCCGAAATAGACTGAGAGTATGGGGTGGAGGATCGTTTGCAACGGGGGGCCCAATTGGCAACGTCCGGAAGGCACAGCTGAGACTTCTCGGTCTTCGATACGAGCACCTGCTGGTCCCTTCTCCCCTCGACTCGTCGCCGAAAGGCCCCACCCTGACGTACACGGTCGACGTGCTTCCGATTCTCCATTTGACCATTCCTCCGAGAGCAATCTCAATCCCCCCATTGGATGACGAATCGTCAACCCGTAACCGAGGGCTGGACACCTACGGAGTGGGCATCAGTCCAGCTGGTCTTCGGATGATCTACCGGATCACGAAACGGGTGCAGCCTTTCGTCGGAGGAAGCACCAGTATTACGTATTTCACTGCGTCCGTACCCACGTCTCAGGGAAAACGTCTGAACTTCACGTTCGATCTGGGCGCAGGGGTACAGATCATCCTGACCGCCGATCTCCTTCTCACTGTGGGCTACCGCTACCACCACTTGTCAAATGGATTCCGTGGACGAATCAATCCCGGCGTTGATGCAAATCTTCTCCACTTCGGGGTCGGCATTTCTCGATAATCGACCCTTCAGAACTTTCCTGGGACGACTTATTGCCCCGATCTTTCTCGTCAGCGCCCTCGTACTGGGGAGCTTAGGGGTCCCCTCCCCGACACAGGCCCAACCCCAGAAGGTCTCTTCCATTCAGGCTCAGGACCTGTATCGGATGCAGGAAGTGCTAGACGTTCAGCTCTCCCCCCATGGACGATCCGTGGCCTACACGGTGTGCAGTGTCGCCTCCCCCCCGCCCCGATCGACCCGCTTCAGGTCTTCCCCTCATACGCAGTTGTACGTCACCCGAACGACCGGCCCCCGGGAACCTCGACTGCTCACCCGCGACGAGCGAGACAATTCCCAACCTGCCTGGCACCCCGAGGGGACACATCTTGCCTTTGTGCGGCCGGTGGAGGGCACTCCCCAGGTGTTCGTTCTCTCTCTGAACGGCGGCGAACCCTACCAACTCACGAACATCCCCCATGGGGCCCAGCGCCCACAATGGAGCCCCAACGGAGAGAGACTACTCTTCGCAAGCGACGTGCCCGAATCGGCCGTGCAGCGACGGACCGGCCGTCCCGCCCCCAGCGAGCGGCCCGGACGAATGCCCCACGACCTCACTCGCGCTGTCCCACCGGACACCCTTCTCGTTCTCCGGCACGCCCAAACGCTCGACCCAGTCGACACCCTCGCTTTGCGTCCGGACGATCGCCCTGGATTGCGGACGGATACATCTCGCGCTCTTCGCACGCCCAAGGGACCGAACGTCCCGGACTCCCTCGCCAAGCAGCCCATAGACAGCCTCGCCCTGCTCCCACCGGACAGCCTACACGCTGTCTTCGATCGCCTCCGCCTTCGTCCGGATACCACCACCGTCCCCGTCGCCCCCGACACAACCGCCACGCCAAACGGAAATCTCGTACAGGTGCGGCGGTGGCTGAATCAGAACCGCCGGCAGAAAATCGCTCTCGTCACCTCCCGGCTCGACCTACAGGGCGAGCACTCCCTCCAGCCATCGCCAACCTATCGCCATCATTTCGTCGTTGACGTCCCTAGCAATATTCGCTCCGGAAGCCCGCCCCGCCCGAAGGCCACGCCCGTGACGCACGGCTACCGTTCCTTTGGCCGGGCCGAATGGCTACCCGGAGGCGGCCAGCTCGTCGTGAGCGGGACGCCCCCCACGACCCGCCACCCCGACCGTGTGCAGCAACGAAATCTACACGTTGTAGACCTACACCGAAAGCAAATCCAACGGCTCCTTCGAATCGAGAACTATGCACTCACGAACCCGAGCGTGACAGCCGATGGCACCACGATTGCGTTCCGGGCCCGGTCCCTTTCGTCAACGAGCAACGAGCAGTCCGAACTTGGGCTCTTTGCCCTGGACGGTCGCTCGCAACCCCGCTTCATCACGAGCGAGTTTGATCGGGACGTGGCGTCGCTCCAGTGGTCGCCCAACGGATGGTACCTCTACGCTACCGCTTCATCAGGGGGGGGCGTGCCTCTCTACCGATTTACGCCCTTTGGCCAGGATACGAGCCAAACCGACGCCCGAGAACGAGGACCGTCCATGACCGAAGACCAACCGACCTCGCGCGACGAGTTTGCCTTCGACTCGTCGATGGTCCGTCCTGCCGACTACGAGCAAATGACAGCGGAATCCCGTGCCGTTCACAGCTTCGACGTGACCGACGCAGCTACCGTCTACGCGACGACGGATCCCGCCACGCCCTCGGCCCTCTATACAAATACCGTCAGCTTCAACAATGAACGGAAACTTGCTGCCCCCAACGCCGACTGGCTCTCTCGACGGCGTCTGGCCTCGCGGAAGCGCATCACGATCTCCCACGACAGTCTCGAGATCACCGGAGGGGTCACCCTTCCAGTCTGGCAGTCCGACTCTCTCAAGCACCCCTGGTACGTGCAGGTGAGGGGCGGCCCCCCGGAACTGAGCTCTTCCTTCTCGCCCGAATCGTGGTTCGAGCACCAGTACCTGGCCGGACGCGGCTTCGGCCTTCTCGAGGTGCTGCCGCGTGGATCTGCCGGGTTTGGAAGAGCCTATTTGCAAGCCAATGACCAAAATTGGGGGCCGGGCCCCGCTAAGGACGTGCTTGCCCTTGTCGACTCCGTCGCAACCCTCCCCTGGAGCGACAGTACGCAGGTGGCCGTCGGGGGCACTTCTTATGGGGGCACCCTGGCGACCTGGCTCCTCGGTCAGACGGACCGCTTCGAAGCGGCCGTCGCACTCAACGGGATCTATGACCTCCCTGCGCTTTTGGACGAAGGCCACGCGTGGCGTCTCGTGCCGGAGGAGTTTGGAGGATATCCGTGGGACCCTCCCCCTTCCCTAGCGACCGACACGTCCACGTTCTCGGTTGGCCTCTTTCCGTCGATACAATCGATCGGGGGACCTCGTGCTGCCCTCCATTACAACTCGCCAATTACGTATGCCGATCTGATCGATACGCCCCTGCTCCTCCTCCACGGAAGAACCGACCGGCAGGTGGGATTATCTCAGAGCGAACGGCTGTACAAGCGCCTCAAGATCCTGGGCCGCCCCGTGGAATACGTGCGCTATCCCGGGATGGGGAACGATGTGGCTGCCTCGGCGTCGCCCGTCCAGCGGATCGATCGCCTCGTGCGAACCTACGAGTTCCTGACGCGCTTCCTGGACATCCCTCCCTCCCCGACCCCGTGAGACGAGTAGACGGGTTGCATGATGGTCAGAGGAAGGTCCTCGCGAATCAGGTGCTGCGTGTCTCTTGCTGCAGCCGGGGCGGAAGGGGTACGTCGAGGGCAATTGCAACGGCACGAAGGAGAGTGATCTCCGCGTCCGTAACTTCGTCGTCGGCAAGAGCACACCTGGCACAGGCCGTAATCACGTCCTCTTTGAGCGAGGGCGAGGTGACGGATAGCCGGTCCAACGCCGCATCCAGCTCCTGGGCCGACACCGAGTTTGCCTCCATGCCGTCAACGTCGTGGGTCCCCTGCAGCTCTTCAATCCCGACCCGAAACGCCCGCTGTGCTGCCCGGGCCTCCCGGTGCCCCGCCGAGGCCAATCCCGACAGCAAGACGCTCACGTGATCTTTTACCGCCGCAAAGCGACGTACCTGCACCCGGTCTTCGCTGGGGTGATCCACGTGCTCCAGCCGGTGCCGAACGATGGACTCAAGCGCATACTCGAACAGTGTGAGTTGATCGTCGGCTTCCGCGAGGGTCCGAATGGTTCCGTGCAGTCGGTCTCGCTGCTCCTCAGACAGCTTACGGAGTGCGGGTGCGGAGAGATCAAGAAGTAGCAGGCGCACCCGAGACGGCAGGTCGGCGAGCTGCGGGTAAAGCCGTTCCGTTTCTTCCACCACGGGCTGTGTTTCCTTGTGCCGAAGGATCCGCAGTTGACGCGTACGCATCGTTTCCTCATCGTCGAGCAGAAGCCCATAGACAACCGCCACCGCTCCCAGCGGCTCGTGGACGACCCGGTGGAGCTCGTCCGAGACTTCGTCGCGAAGTCGGTTCCCAAACTCGATCTGATCGGACGACATCGTTCCCGCCTGTTCGACAACCGAGTCTGTTTCATCTGGAGAAGAGGCGGAGGACTGCCCCGCGGGCGCTTTCGCCTGAAGATTTGAGGCGGCTTCGCGGACCGACGCCGACGCATCACCGCCCGACTCTGTCCGTCCAGCGTCCGGTACGTCGTCCACGGCCCCGTCCCCGCCCGAAACCGGTGGAAAGACTCCATCAAAGGACGGGTCAATCCGTTGAATACGCTCCGTGAGTGGCGGATGGGTGGAGATCCATTCGGACGAGAAAACCCCCTCCCCAAGGGCATACCCGAAAAAGAGGTGGCTGGCCTCCTCTGCTTTGTTCGCCTCCACCTGCGATCCCTGCACGTGACCACCAATCTTCTTCAGTGCCCCCCCGATCCCGTTGGGATTCCGCGTGAACTGCACGGCGGAGGCGTCGGCCAGGTACTCGCGCTGACGAGAGACCGCAGCCTTAATTAGACGCCCACACAGAAACCCAACGAACCCGATAATCAGCAAGGCGAGACCAAGGGCGAAAAGAGCCAGCCGTCCCCGCCCCTCTCGATTCCGGCTTCGCCCCCCATAAAACAGTGAACGCATGAGGAGACGGCCCGTAATGCCGACGAGGAGAATGCCGTGCAGGAGGCCCATGAGGCGGATGTTGAGGCGCATGTCCTCGTTCAGGATGTGGCTGAACTCGTGTGCAATCACCCCCTGCAGTTCCTCCCGGTCCAGCAATTCGACGCAGCCTCTCGTCACTCCAATGACGGCGTCGTCCGGCGTGAATCCCGCGGCAAAGGCATTGATGCCCTCCTCCTCCAGCACGTAGACGGGCGGGACAGGAACGCCGGACGCAATGGCCATCTCCTCCACCACGTTCAGCAGGCGGCGTTCCGACATCGTGTCCCGATCTCGATCGAGCTTCTCTCCCCCCAGGGCCTCGGCCACGACGTGCCCTCCTTGCCGCAGCGAAAGAATCTTGACGAGGCTCCCGCCGCCCACGAGCAGAAGGGTCGCCACAGTAACGAGTACCGCCAGCTGAGGCTGCACCAAATCGAAGCGACTGCTTCCCCATCCCTGAAGGACCACGAGCGCGAGATAGATGCCGACGATGATGCCGACCAGGGCCAAAACAAATAGGCCAGTGAGTTTCGTCGTGTTGCGACGCGCTTCGTCCTGCCGCTCGAAGAAATTCCGCATGGGCCGGTGCACTGTCAGATGTGAGTCCGCAGAACGGCGAAGGGAAATGCGTGCCGGAAGGCCGGTGTGATGTGTGAAACGTAAGGGGTAAGTCGTCACGCCTCTACGAAAAGGACACGTCGGGCGCCTGCCGCTGCTCCGCTACCTCAACGCGGAAGAGCTCTGCCTCGTTGTAGTTGAACATGTTGGCTAGGAGAACGGTAGGGAAAGACTCTCGCTCGGTGTTGTACCGGGTCACCGCGTCGTTAAAGGCCTGTCGCGCAAAGGAGATCTTGTTTTCTGTGGTGCGGAGCTCCTCCATCAGCTCGTTGATCGATTCGTTAGCCTTGAGCTCTGGGTAGTCTTCCGCCACCACCATTAGTCGACCCAGCGAGCCACTCAGCATCTCCTCGGCCTTGTTCAAAAACTGCATCGCCTCGGGGTCTCCCGGATTGCTCTTCACTTTCTCGCTGGCCTGCATGGCCTGGTTGCGCGCCTTCGTCACTGCCTCCAGGGTTTCTCGCTCGTGGTCGAGGTACCCCTGTACGGTCTCCACGAGGTTGGGAATGAGATCATAGCGGCGCTTGAGCTGAACGTCGATCTGGGAATAGGCGTTCTCGTACCGATTTTCGAGCTGGACAAGCGTATTGTACTTGTTGATGGCGTACCCTCCGACCAGCAGCACTGGCAGGAGGAGAACTCCGAGTACGATGATGGCAGTCCACATGGGAACGAGGAATTTCGTTATGGAAGCAAAAGCGCGGAAGACTGTCCGAGATCTTCAAGATCCTAGACGGAGATGAGTATAAGCAAGAGACTGGAAAAGTGGAACCCCCTCGGGATCTTGCCGTGCGTCCCGATGGATTTTGTCTCGTCGTCAGATACGCGCTCGTCCGCATGCTGCATACGCTGGCTGCCCGTCTTCGGGCCGAGTGGTCCCGCTTTCGCCGTGCCACCGCGTCGCTCGACGACCAGACGACGTTCGTCCTCGCCTCCGCGGCACTGCTCATCGTTCTTCAATTTATCCTCGGAGATCGGGGGCTCTTTCGCCGGCATCTCGCCTCCGCTCTTCCTTCGGCGTGGCGTGGACTCGCCAGCTGGGGCTGGTGGTTCGGGATGCAGGGCCTGCTCGGCTTCCTCGTCCCGGCGGTGGCCCTACGGGCGTTTTTCTCGAACGACATCACTGAAATTGGATTGGGCCTTGGGAACTGGAAATTCGCGAGCGTCGTCGCGGCCCTCTACCTGCCCCTCGTGGCAATCGGCACGTGGATGCTCTCTGACGGGACCGCGTTTCAAGAAGAATACCCCCACTATCATCCAGCCGTCCGGGATTGGGGCCTCTTTCTGCTCTACGAGGTCCTCTTTCTATTTTACTGGATCGGGTGGGAGTACCTGTGGCGCGGATTCGTGCTTTTCGGTACCGCCCCCGTATTCGGCCCCCACGCCGTTCTGGTTCAGGCGCTTCCCTTCGCCGCCCTCCACGTCACAAAGCCCTGGCCAGAAGCCCTGCTCTCCATCATCGGCGGAATTGCCCTCGGGGCGCTCGTCTGGCGCTGCCGGGCCTTCTGGATTGCCGTCCCCATTCACGCGGCGCAGATGATGTTGCTCGATCTGTGGTGCACCCTGCGCATCCGAACTGGCGTTTCGGGCGTGGGGTTGGAAGCCCTCGTTAACCTGGTTGGCCAGATGGGGGGGTGAGCCTCTGCTCTCCGATCAGTGTTTCTTCCTTCTCGATACCTCCTCAGTGCATCTTCAAGAAATTCTTTTGGGGTCGTGGAAGGCTCGTCATTCTGGAGAAGCCGCCAGGCGACCAAAGCGCCCTGAGCGGAGCGAAGAAGTGCTTTCAGAAGTGAATTTCTTCGGATCGGACGTTCTCGCCGCATTCGGGGCAGGCCTGGCTCATCATGCACTGGCCCGAAGGGAAGGAAGAGCCCTGGTACCTACTAAGCGACCACCCGACAGGTCGACCGACGCTTCGCCGTTCTGAAAGGCGCATGTGGACCGACAGATGTATGGGGACCTGAAAGGCCACGGCGTAGACATGGAGGCGACGAACCTGGTTCACACTCTCAGTGCACCGAACGCGCAGCGTCCCGCTCTTTGAGGGCCTTGGCCGCGTGGGCGTAGCCGCCGTCGGCCCCGTCCACGAAATGGACGTGTTCCTTTTCGTTCTGTATGACGAAGCACGTGACCATGACCTCCGCCGAGGCGTCGAGGCCGTAGACCAGGCGCCCCCGGCCGAACTCCTGCTCCAGGTATTCCTCCAACCGCTCCCGCTCTCGAGTGGTGCCGGCAATAACCTGGCGAAGGGTTCCGTCCATCTTGCGGTAGTCGGTGTGCGCCTCCAGGTCCTCCTTGTAGCGGCCCCAGTTCGTTTCGCTGGTGCTCCAGTTCGTCCCCATGAGGAGCACGCCGGTCAGGTACTCCCAGACAATCTTGCCCCAATACAGGGCCCCGGCCTTCAGCCCGCGACCGTGCGTACGAATTCGCTGTTCGATGGAGAGGCGCGATGGGCGGGTGGAAAGTTCGAGCTGCCCGTGCACGAGGGGGCGGCTCTCGGGCCCGCCGTAGATGCGGCGAAGGGCCTGAATAACGTCCTCGTACACCTCCGCGTGCGCATCGAGCGAGTCGCCGGTCGCCTGCACGAGGACGGCCACGATCTCGTCCTTGCGGCTCGGAACGTTTCGCCATCGGCATTCGAGCCCCGAAAAATCGACGTCGGTCGGTGCGGTCTCCGGAATGCCGAAGGGCCCGTCGGGGTGGGCCTTCACGTGCTCCTCGGCCACGTGCAGTCCGCCGCCCATGAAGACGGCCTGTTCGATGACGTCGGAGAGCCGAAAGCGGCCCACGAGCACAGGGGCGCCCCAGTCTTTCAGTTTGGACACTGGCACAAGCCCTACGGTGAACCGAAACCCAAACTCCTCACGCGCCATCTTGCGAGTGCCGGCCAGTGCCTGAACGACGGCATCTTCGACGCTGGGCGGCACGCAAATCGCGGCCCCGTCTCCCGCAAACATGTAGGGCACCGCGTAAGGCCCCGTGACGTTCAGCGTGGCGGCAATGAGGGAGGCGCCGACCACGTTGACCTGTTTGTACTGCCCCCGATCGATGGCCCCGGTTGAGTCGCGCACGTCCCCCACGGCTACGAGCCAGTCGTCGGGCACCGGGGTGTAGCGGGACGGATTGGCCACCTCAGCAAAATCATCCAGGGCGGGCAGGTCGGCATAGAAGGTGTCGACGGACATGAGCGACTCCAAGGGGATTATGGCAACTCTACTCGGCGGGCCGAAGCGTCAAATAGAGACTGGGAGCCTCCAAGCGGCAAACGTCAAGGCGGCCTTTTCAGCCGCCACCGTGCTCCGTTTTCCCGTTGCGGAATGCACCGTGTCGACGCGATACGAGCGACCGAGGTTCAGACCCTCCACTTGAACCTCGACCCGCGCCCACAAGCTACTTGTCCGCCTCTAAGAGGAGCAAACTCCCGCCTTGCGCGGCCTGTTGCACGCGGCTCTCGGCCACATCGACGCTGCGTTCTAGACGTTTCGAAACGAGGAAAACTGGCCCTGCATCCTCTGTGGTAGTTGCTCTCCGGCATTGGTACCCGAGTCTGTTCGGCACGCGCTGGTCGCGTACGAGGTCAGTGATGGCGCGATTACGTCTGCGCGGATGTTTTAGTAGGTCCGGCTCTCCGGCGATCCAGAATCCGCCGTCGGAACGCCCTGCCTGCCCGCGCCGCTTCCTCAAGCAGACGGTTTCAAAAGGACGACCATCCGGTGGAGTGGAGCTCCCCCGATAAAGTGGACAGTCGCAGGCTATCATGCTGCGACAGGGGGTAGACGCTCCAAAGGAAGCGGTTGTTCTCGGAAGTACTCCTTCACGGTAATCTCATGTGTTAGCCCTGCCTTTACGAGACCTCATTGATTCGGCAGGAGCAGCAGGCAGTGGTGAGGCGTTGATCTTGTGCTGTGCTACTGCTCGGTATACCACGAATGATGGATTACGACGATGCAGAGGCGTTTGGAAGTGATGCCGAACATTGCAGATCGAAGTTCTTCCGCCTCGGATGAACGTACGCAGGAGGAGGTCTACGAGAGGACCGAAAGCTGCCAGGGCATAAAATCTAGCGGAATTTGAGTTGGTTTCTGAAGCAAGGTTACGAAGCAGAAGCCGAGATTGCCGTATAACCCCTCATTCTTATTACGCCAAAGTCAAGTGGAAGGGGCAGTTTTTCTGACTTAGGGGACGGGTATCGGTGGTTTTGAGGCAGGGATACGGAGGATGTGTTCGCCTCAAAACATGGTTTTTGAGACGTAGTCGGCCAACTCTCTTCTGAGACGCACGACTCGAAACGGACAGATACGCTCGCGGGTGGGTTATCTCCGAGAAGGGCATTCGGTGGTGTCGAAGCCGTAGAGGATGTCCCTTATGGACTCTGTTCGGGAGCGGAGGGGCGGGGCGAGGAGCGGGGACGACCCGCTCCCGGACTGACATGCTTCTTGGAGGCATCGCCCGTTCCCCAAGCAGGGACCCGGCTCCGTTCTGAGCGATGCCGCGCGCTCTTTCAATATCGGCGTCTGGGCGTTACCTTCCGACCCTACTTGTTCCTCGTCTTTCCCGACCGTCCGCCACCCGGTTCCAATGCGAAACGTGACCCAATGCGAAACGTGACAAAGTGGCTCAGCATTGTGCTCGGCGCCCTCCTCGTGGGGGGCATTTTCGTGCTTCCTTCCATCGAGCAGGCGTACGCCCCCGATGCCGCCAACATCCGGGACGTGGGCGATGCCGTCTGGTACGCCATCGTCACCCTCACGACGGTGGGCTACGGGGATTTCTATCCGGTGTCGGTGCCCGGCCAGATCGTGGGCGTGGTCTTCGTTCTCAGCAGTCTGGGCGTCCTCGGCGTGCTGATCGGCAAGGTCGCCGACCTGTTCGCGACCTACCGGGAGCACCGCCGCCTCGGCCACCACGGCCTCGACGAGGCCGGACACC
>CAYRPX010000020.1:0-21813 GCA_964426195.1 uncultured Salinivenus sp. | reverse complement strand
GGGCAACCAGACGGTGCTCCTGCGCGGCATCAACGACGACCCCGCCACGATGAAGACGCTCAACGAGACCCTCGCGCGGATGCGCGTCCGGCCGTACTATCTTTATCAAGCCCAGATCATCGGCGGCACGGGGCACCTCCGCACCCCCATCGAGGTGGGGATGCATATCATGCAGCGCCTCCGGGGCCGCACTTCCGGCTTCGCCATTCCGACATACGTTCTCGATACGCCCCACGGCAAGGTGCCGCTCAATCGGAGCTACGTGAAAGGTCGGACCGACGACCACGTGCTCATGAAGAGCTACGACGGTACACTTTGGGCCGAACCGAATCCGATTCCCGAAGAAATGGAGCTCCCCTTTCGCCTGCCGCCGATCGAGATTCCCGACCACGTCGACACCATCTCAACCAAGGCGTCCATGACAACTCCGGAACCTGCCCCCGTCGAGACCTAAGCCGAAGCCGACTTTGTTGACATTACCGCCGGGTCAGGATATTTTCTACCATCCATCATTCTCCGTTCTAAAAGGGATCTTTGTCCCTTGTCTGCATGCTTCGCTCCCTTCTCACCCTTTTGGCCCTTCTTGTCACAGGACTGGCCGTCCTCTTCGATCGCCCCTGGCTGTATGTCGTTACGGGCCTGATCCTGGTCGGGAGCCTGGGTTTGCTGGGGTGGTGGCTCTGGACGACCTACTGGAAAGGAGATTCCGACCAACCGCGCCCAACCCCCGAACCGAAGGAGCCCAATCCCTCCCTCGACGAGTTGGGCATCGTCGACATCCAACCCAAAGACGCAATCGAGGACAGATCGGGGGAAGCACCAGTCGAGGGCGATGCAGCCAATCACGATCAGACGCCCCCCACAACGAACGCGAGCTCAGCGACCCCTGCGACCGATTCGTCCTCGCCCTCGGGCCCGAACGAAACAGCTGCACTCGTGGCAGAGGCGTCGGAATCAGTGCAGCGCCCGCCAGAATCACGTAAAGCCCCCGTGCTCACGCCCCTCCTGGAATCGGTGCGGGCGGCCATTGACGCCCGAACAGTGTGTCTCTTAGTGCAGGAAGAAGTTGCTCTTACTTACCGCATCGAGGCCGCCGCGAGCACGCACCCGTCCGTGCGGGACAACGGCACGTTCGACACTCAAACTCCCCTGCTTACGGCAACCATGTCTCGTCAGTCGGTCACTGTCCGACCCCTTGCTCAGGAAAAGATTGCCGTCGAAGACCTTCGCTATTACGAGGCCCCGCCCACGGTCGACCACCTGGCCGTTGCTCCCGTGTCGCGTCCCGACGCGTCGTCGACCACGTTCCTCCTGGCCGACGCTCCCGCAGAGGCGGACCTTGGCAGTTCACGAGCCCGCACGCTCCTGGAGCACTTCGCCGAAACGGTTGCCCTCCTTCTCCCCACGACCGACCAAACTGCACCGGGCCCGGCGGAGGCTGCGGACACCGAGGAGCACGGGAACGAACAGCGTGCGAGCGACTCGACGGACGCTGCCGCCGACGAGCAAGACGCTCCCCGCCCCCGCCGAGAAATTATCGCGGAAGAGATGAACGCAGCACAGGATGCCTCGGAGGACCTGGCCCTCGTCCTCGTTCACCTCAACCGGGCCGAGTCGATTGCCCGACGAGGCGAAGAGGCTGTGGCGTCCGCCGAACGCCTGTTTCGGGCGCGTCTCGAACAGAGGGTCCCGAATCAACGTGTCGAGCGGTTCGGCGAACTCACCTACGGCATCTTCTTTCGGAACGGGACCGACGCGGTCGAGCCCTGGGTGGCCGACTTGGAAAACTCCATGGCGGCAGAAGACGGTGAACTCGAAGGGGGCGTGAGCGTCGGCGTGGCCGTGTGGAACGAACGCACTGAGGATCCGGAAGTCCTTCGCGCCGAGGCCACCGAGGCCCTCCGAGAAGCATACGAGACAGGCACAGCTACAATCGTCACGTGACAGGAGTGCCCGCGGGCGAGCGAATCTGTCTCGGTCGGCCGCCGTTTTACTGATCTGTGCATACGTTCGTGAAAGACGATATCAGGCTCAGGTCCTCCGCTCGGGAGCTCGCTTGTGCCCCCGGCGTGGGGAAGTGCGACTGGTTACGACCGTTCTCGCGCACCGGTTAAAAGACGCGCTCTCCGTCGTTCTCGCAAAATCTCCCGTCCTCGCCATGCCGACTGCCAAGACGTCACCGCGCATCACCCACGTGTCGTGGGGCCGCCTCGAGGTTGAGAATGGAGCGAACACCGGCGTTCAGTCCTTCAAGGACGCAAAGCTGTATCCCGGAGGAGCCCGGGCATGGGACTGGAACGAAACCGGCACGTCCCACACCCCCGGTATTCAGCCTGCCGACGTGGAGGAACTGCTGGAGCACGGCGCCTCGGTCGTGGTTCTCTCTCGAGGGATGAACAAGCGCCTGAAGGTAAAGCCAGAAACGCTCGACATGCTCGACGAGGCCGGGGTGGAGTCCCACGTCCTGCAGACCGAACAGGCGGTCGAGCGCTATAACGAATTGCAGGCGGCCGAAGAGCCCGTCGGGGGACTCTTCCACTCCACGTGCTAGCCAAACGGCCCTCCTTGATCCCTCCCGGCTACTGTACCACCGTCAGACGCTGGGTCCGCAGGGCCTTCTCGGTTTGCAGGCGCAAGAAGTAGATCTCGCTCGATAGGCTGGACGCGTCCAGCTGCACAGACCGACGGCCCTCCTGGGACCCTCGGACGAGGGTTTGTATCCGACGACCGATCACGTCGTAGAGGTGGAGCTCAAGCTTCTGTCGATCCGGTACGGCGTATCGGACTGTTGCCTGCCCGCGGACGGGATTCGGAATGCCTCGAACAGGTTAGAGTCCTTGAAATTGCCGGCGAGGAAGACCCCTCACCGATCACGTACGTGCGGATCGTCTCCCGCTGCGATGCCGAGAAGGTCCACTCGTCAATTCTCGAAGTAGCAACTACGAGCGCGTGACTTGTGGCACTGTCTACACTCGAGGTGACCGTAAACGGCACGCCCGCTACTCCGGCCAGGTATCGAGAGCCGTACGTTTTGATGGGATCCGGAGAGCCGTCCTTCTCCGGAATTTCGAGGACAGCAATCGAGCGATGGGTCGGCTGAGCGCTTGAATGGGGGACCGCATCCCCACGACAGCAACGAGAAAGAACACCACGAGTCCCAATCGTATCCACCAGTCGGATCGAAAAGAACGAGTACTCCGGAAAACCGACATGCAATCACGCAGCGAAGAGAAAAAGTGCTTCAAGAAGGGCCCTCTATACCGTCCCCCTCCGCTCCGAGGACCCTCCCTGGGTCCTTCCTTACAAAAGTGAGTTTTTGTATTTCTGTGGATGTCAAATACTATCACTCCTCTCCACTGCTGATCGGGTCCACTACTGATCGGGCGACGACCGAGAACGTTTCGCACTGCGGATCGCTCTGAGGAGGTGTGGGGCTTCGCATTCCAATCCGCAAAAGAGACCTAATCGATTTTACAACGTCCGCTTCGGCACCTCGTCGTAAAGGTCTTCTTCCTGAAACACAGGCAGGTAGCTGCACCGGCACGTCCGATTGTTACATTCCCGCCGGGGAATGGGCTTTTCGCGGAGTGCCCGCCGGATGCCGTAGGCCACCTCATCGAGCTCGCGACAGACGCTACACACGTTCTCATCTCGCTGCGTGGTAATCAGCACGCCCCACGCGCCCGCACGGAGATGCTTCTCGAGCACGCGGGTGTACGACCGACGCGTCAGCTCTTCATCAAGCACCGACTCGTCCCAGTCCTCCCCCAGTTCATTAATCGTCTTCCGAACCATCTTTTTTGAAAGATTGGGGTGGCGTTTGCTGTGCCGTTCGACAA
The DNA here is from genome assembly GCA_964426195.1 of uncultured Salinivenus sp. Taxonomy (GTDB): domain Bacteria; phylum Bacteroidota; class Rhodothermia; order Rhodothermales; family Salinibacteraceae; genus Salinibacter. Next base: position 17,974 of record CAYRPX010000020.1, on the reverse strand, counting down.
TCTTGTCGGACTGCGTGGCCAGATCAACACTCTCGTGCTCCCGAAGCCGAACAAGGAATCGTTTTACGGAAACCGCCCCTTGCTCTGTGAGGACACGGGAGCGATAGGTGGCATTCTTGTCGACGAGCACTACGAAGTAGCCCGCTCCCTCCTCTGCAGATTCAATCCGCATCTCGATCCCTTTCAGTTCCTGAGCGATCCGGTAGAGCGAAGAGGCTTCCATCGATTAGTCCCGTTTTCTAAGCAATTGTGACTCGACGCACCCAATTTGCCAGGAGTGGTGTCGGTTCCTCGAACGCGTCCCGAAAGACGCAAAGAATCGCCCGCGCGTTCCTTGTTCTCTCTGCCCGCCTCATACCGTGTTGCCGATTGGGTGTCGTGATGGGTAAGCGAATATCGGAAAAAAACCCGAGGATCGACGGGCCACTACTGTACGTAACAACTGTGAAGATCTCCGCCCTCAGTGCACCTCAGGAAGCTGACGGTTAAGCTCGTTCCGGACCGCGTCTGGATCAACCTCGTCGATCGGCCTGGCCTCTAAAACTCGTGCGAGAAACCAGCCGAACAGCTCAGGCTGCCCCCCGGCGTATTCCTCAACGCGCTCTTCGTACTGGGAAAGCGTGGTGCCGACGAGACCCTGAAGTTCCTCGTTCGGGGTGCGCTTGTCGCTTCCCTGAGTCTCAATCCGCAAGCTCCGCGGCCGCATATCGGTCCAGACTCGCTCAATGTAATCCAAACAATCCTCTTTCGAGCCCGCCAGTCCCACCGCCACCCATCCATCCGGAACGTCTCGCTCTTCTGGCCAGATGGAATACTGTTCTTCGGGATTGGTGACTACCTCAAACGTCTGCTCTTCCGCTTCGACCATTGCCGAACGTTACTTATTCAAAGACACCCCCATGATTGTATTCGGGCGTAGCTTGCCTTTGCAGCACACTTCTCCAAGGCGTACCGTTTCAGGGGATCTCATATGATCGTAGTTGGCGGCCACTTTCTCAAAGAAAACGTAGAGACCGGGTCGCGATCGCGACTGGACGCGAAACCGGTCCGGTCAAATCCGTTCGTCTCAGCGAGGGTACTTTTTGTTTGTCAACGCTCGTAGGTCCCCTTTCTCGGAAACGTGGAGCTTTCGCAATCTCTCTCCACCGCGCCTGTCCCTTTCTCGTTAAGAAATTCGACTCCATGCAGCAGAGCAGATCCACGTGGCGGGAGCCCCTCCAGGAACCCGGGACTCATGCTCCACCAGTGCGAATCTGGCGCCTCCGCCTAAGCGACCTCGCGGGCGACCCTGGGGAGACGCTTCGCCCCCTCACTGTTCCGTCCGAACACGCCCGGGCCCGCCGCTACCGGTTCGACGCGGATCGTCACCGCCATCTTGCTGGCCGAGGACTCGTGCGTGCCTTTCTGTCCGTCCGATACGGATGTGCCCCGGGAGAAGTCTCGATCAACGAGGGCCCCCACGGGAAGCCTCGCCTAACAGGCGTCCAGGAGGACGAACCGGCCCTAAGATTCAATATTGCTCACACCGAAGACGTAGTCGTCGCAGCCTTCAGCCGAACGCATCCGGTGGGCATCGACGTGGAGTCGTTAAATCGGGACACCGACGCAGAGGCCCTTGCCCAGCGGGTGTTTACCGAGGCAGAGCGGCGGCGATGGCGGACCCTTCCTGACGCCCGTCGGGGCGACTTCTTCCTCCGCGTCTGGACGTGCAAAGAAGCCTTTCTGAAGGCGACGGGACACGGCCTTCAACGGGCTCCCCACACAGTCGAATGCCTCTTCGACGACGAACGAGTCGTGGACCTCGAAGACGCGGAGGGATACCGGCCCTCCTCCCCGACCGCCTCTGCTGCCCGATGGGCACTGCGCCCCCTGCCGGCTTTGGGCGAAATCGTCGGGGCCGTGGTTCGGAAACACACTCTCCCCTTACCGCTGACCTGTGCTGACGCGAGTCGACTCGTGAATCGTCTTTCTCCGTCGTGAAGAATTGTGAAATCCGTTTGGCGGACTATCTATCCCCCCAAGAGCACTTGGTCATGTATCCCCAGCGCACCCCAGAGTACTTGGTCACTGTGTTCCCAGCGTTGCGACTTCGCGGATCTCGTGCAGAAAACGGCTTCTGCATCCGCCCGGCAGCTCCGCTACAGGACCTCGCCAGTCACTTCGCTCGTGTCGACATTGCATCCACCCACCACACAGATTCTGAGAACCGCCCGTAAGGCGACGCAGAATTGGGTTCTCCCCTCCCCCCATTGGAAATTAGGCTCTCGACCCTCTCGGAACGAGGGACACCTAAGGGACCTCACACACAGGACCCGGAACATGAGTTTGCAGACGCCTCTCACACATTCGTGTGCCCTACTGCCTGCGACTCGGGATTTCCCATAACCCCGTGAACGGAACTCCCCATAACCCCGTGAAAAGAGTACTCAGCCCTTAATAGAAGCCCTCTCTCTGATGGGTTGCTTGGACTCTCAAGCTCATCCCCCTCCCTTTGTGGTACTTTGAAAGCCCAGATCTGGGTAGAATTTTCGGGTCGCCTCCTGAATACCCCAAAAAGTGACGACAAAAATTCCGGTGGGTTATCGCTCTATTTACTACGTTGGAATGAGCGATGGGGGAACCCCTCAGCCATGCGCAATTGCCAACCACGTTCTTAACCGTCCCGGCGCAAACACCTCCTTCCTGTCTCTGGGCAGGGCTGCACAGTTTCACTTTTCGAACAGGCGTCCGATCCGATCTCGATGAACCGTTCTCTTCACCCTGAGAGCGATGTGGAGCACCGGCCGCGAGTCCTCCCTTCCGAGCCAGCACATCGCCTCGTTGAGCAACACGCCCGCGAGCATCCGGATCGGATCGCGCTCTTATTCGAGGAGGATACCTGGACGTACGCCGAGCTTAATCGACGGGCCAATCAGGTGGCGCATCGACTCCGTCGACGAGGCATCGGACCGGATGATCCGGTTGGGGTGCACATCCGTCGGTCTCTGCCTCTCATCTCGAGCCTGCTCGGTACACTGAAGGCGGGCGGGGCCTACGTGGCACTTCCGCCCGCCTTGCCCCTGGATCGCCTCCGATACATGGCTGATGATGCCGACGTCACGGCGGTCCTGGTCGCGGACCCGAACACGGACTTCCCCTTCGAAGGGATTCAAACCATCGACACGACCACGGCCTCCCTCGCACAGGAAAAGGAAACGTCCCCGGCGGTGGACCTCCACGACGAGCACCTAGCTTACATCCTGTACACGTCCGGCACCACAGGGCGTCCCAAAGGCGTCATGCAGTCCCACCGTGCCCTTCGCCACCACGCGCACGTCTTCGGCGACGAGATTGGCCAGCTCACCCCCGACCGCACGGTCCTCTTCAAATCCTCCTACACGTTCGACCTCTCGATCTCAGAACTCTTCCCGCCTCTCACACGTGGCGCGCGTGTGGCGGTGGCTCCTCCTGAGCTCCGCGGGGTGCGTCGACTGGTACAAACCATCCAGGCCCACGGCGTGACCGACGTGTTCGTCACCCCCACCCGTCTCCGGCTGCTGATGGACCGCGACGACTTTCGGGACTGCCAGACGGTGCAGCGAGTCTATTCGGCGGGCGAGGCCCTCAGCGGCGACGTGCGAGACGAGTTTCTCGACCAGTTCGACGCCGCGCTCTACAACCTTTACGGCACCACGGAGATGTGCTGCGGCCAGACCGGCCTGAACTGCGTAGAGGAGGCGGGAACGACGGCCGTGACCTCCATCGGCCGTCCCTGGCCTGGCTACGACGCTCACGTCACGGACGAAGACGGAACCCCAACCGCCGACGGGGACCCCGGTGAACTCAGAATCGGTGGGAAGGGGGAGGCGCGGGGATACTGCGGCATGCCGCGGGAAACAGCCCTCCGATTCGTTCCAGATGCCCTCTCGGACCGTCTCGGCCGTCGCGTCTACCGGACGGGCGATCGGGCCCGATGGACGGCGGAGGGGCGACTCGAATACCTCGGGCGCAAAGACGATCAGCTCCAGATTCGCGGAGTGCGCATCGAAACGGACGAGGTCGAAGCTACCCTCGCCGAGGCGGAGGCGATCGACCTCGCCGCGGTCCGGCCTCTCAACGAACGATCAGGAAAGGCCGACGGCCTCGTGGCCTACGTCGTCCCAACGGATGGGACAGTGCCCGACCCGTCAACGCTGACGGACTGGAGCGAGACGCAACTCCCGGGTCCCGCCGTGCCCCAGACGTTCCAGATAATCGAGGAGATGCCTCTCCTGCCAAGCGGCAAAACCGACTACTCGTCCCTCCCGGCCCCCGATACCATCACCGATCGGCGGGAGAACCGAGTGCTGCCCCAAACGAAAACGCAACGTCGAGTGGCATCGATCTGGAAGGACCACCTGGACGTCGACCAGGTGGGCATCCATGAAAATTTCTTCCGGATCGGGGGCCACTCACTTCTAGCGGTCCGTATCAAGCACGACATCGCCGACCAGCTCGGGGCGGAAATCCCGCTGGAGAGACTTCTAGCGACTCCTACTATTTCGGCGCTCGCCGACGCCATCGATCCGCAGAGTCCCTCACAGCTAGCGATTGAGCGGCATGAGTACGGGGACGAAGCACCGCTTTCGGCCAGTCAGCGCCGAATGTGGCTCCTCCAGAGGTTGAATCCGGACTCGGTGGCCTACAACGTCCCGGCCATCATCCGGCTGAATCGTCACGTTGATCTCGACGCGCTCCACCAGGCACTCACGCGGCTGGTGGAGCGTCACGAGGTACTCCGAACGGTCTTTCCGGAGCGGGATGGGTCGCCCATCCAGAAGATCCGCCCGGCCCCGGATCGGGTCGCGTGGACCGTTGAGGACGTGACCGCGGCCCAGGATCCCGAGGCCGAAGCACAGGCGCTGATCGATCGACGCATCCGGACGCCGTTCGACCTTACGGAAGATCCCCCGCTCCGCCTGTCGATGGTGAAAATTTCGGACGAGGAGTGGCTGTTTTGTCCCCTCTTCCACCACATCGTCATCGACGAGTGGACATTCGGCGTTTTGCTGGACGACCTGGAGGCCCTCTACGAGGCGGAACGGACGCGGGCGGACGAGGCAAAGCCGCTCCTCTCGGAGGCGGAACGGGCCGACGAGTGGCACGACGCCCACGAGGGGCTGCATCAACACCTTTCGCCGGAGACGACCGACGATCCCACGCTCAACACAACGGGGTGGATCAGCAGCTACGACGGGGAACCTTACTCGGAGGCAGAGATGCGCGACTGGGTACGGGCTCGAATCGACCGTCTTTCTCGCCTCGACCTGGGCCGCACCCTCGAAATTGGGGTCGGAACGGGCATGCTGCTGTTCCGACTGGCGTCCCAAACGGACGAATACGTGGGTCTCGACTTTTCCCAACGAGCACTCGAGTACGTCGACGCGGTACGGGAAAACCTCGACCGGGACCTCTCGAATGTCAATCTGGTCCACGGACGGGCCGACGAGGTTGACGGCCTTGACGGCCAGTTCGACACGATTCTCCTTAACTCGGTCCTCCAGTACTTTCCGGATTACAGCTACCTGGACACCGTCCTCCACGCGGCCGCCGAAAAGCTCCGCGCGCCCGGCACCATGTACCTCGGCGACGTGCGAGACCGCCGCCTCGCCTACGCGTTCCATGCGTCCGTTCAGCGCGTAAAGGCTCCCCAGAAACGAACTCGCGGCGCCCTCCGGGAGCGGGCCCAGACGGCCCTCGCACAGGACGACGAACTTCTGGTGGCTCCGCAGTCGCTGGCCCGTATTGCAAAAGGTTTGCCCGGCATCACGGGGATCGACTTCACACTGCCCGCCGCCGAGTATTTAACCGAAATGTCGGCGTTCCGCTACGGGGCCCTCCTTCATGCCCGCCCCGACACAGTCTCTTCCTCTCCCGTTACAGTGCTTAGCTGGCCCGGGGAGGCAATGAACCTATCAGTCTTGCGGAACCGGCTCGAAGAGAGTGAAGACTCACTCCTCGTCACAGGCATTCCAAACGCCCGCGTCTGGGAGCCCCTCCACCTTCAGCACTGGCTGGATCATTCCTCGGAGACCTCCCCCGTTTCCGCCTTCAACCCTCCCGATGGAGACGAGGTTCACGAACCGGATGCCCTGCGCCGTCTCGGCAGCGAAACTGGCTACCGGGTCACTGTGTCCCCATCAACGGATGCCGCCGGACGAACCCTCGACGCGGTCTTCGAACCCCAGTCTGAAGCCCTTTCGCCAACACGCCCCCTTACTCCCCTCTCGGCGACGGCCACCGCGACGCCGGCTCCCTCCCCAACCCCTCCCTCCTCGACGACGCTGCCTCCCGGCCCGAGCCTCTCCCTCTGGAATTCCCTGATGGATCGGACGACCCCCAACTCTCTGTCGGCGCACGACCGGGACACTGCCGGGCCGGCTGACCTTCCCATCCAGTACGCGGACTACGCCCTATGGCAGCAGGAGCAGCTCAAGGGAGACCGCTACGAGGAGGCCCTACAATACTGGGTGGACGCGCTCGAGACCGTCCCGGAACGGCTGGATTGGCCCTTCGACGGCTTCGACCGAGACCGCGAGTTCGGCCCGGCGAAGAGCCTCGAGCTCACTGTTGACGGAGATGTCGCCTCAACGCTCAATGATTGTGCCGAACGACAGGGCACCACGATGGCAGTGGTCTTCTTGGCGGCCTTCGGGCATCTCCTCGCCCGGTACACCGACCAGCACGACATGACGGTGGGCATGCCGGTCACAAACCGGGATCGGCCCGAACTGGACCGGCTGGTGGGCATGCTCCTCAACACCCTCCCGTTCCCCGTGCAGGTGGACGAGGATCTCAACTTTGAGGAGTTCGTCGGTCGGCTCGGCGAGGAGTGGCGGGCGGCAATGGCGCGTAGCTGGATTCCCTTCGAGGATATTGTGGACGCTGTGGAGGCAGATCGCCCCGCCGAGCAGCTTCCTCTCTTCGACGTGATGTTTACGTACGTACCGTTCGGTCGACAAAGCGACCAACTGGGCACCCTCGGGAAGGTGGAGCAGGACCCGATCGCGTTCGACCTACCCGAAGCGCTGGGTCCCCTGTTCTTGATTGTCACCGAGCAGGAAGAGGGCTATCGGGTTCGATTCCGGTACGACTCGCACCGGTTCGACGCGCCGACGATCCGCCGGATGATAGAACACTTTGAGCAGCTCCTCACGTCGGCCGTTGAGACGCCGCACCGGACCCTCCGCAGCCTGGACCTGTTGCCCCCTGAGGAAAAACACCGTCTCTCCCACGGGTGGGCAAAAGGCGCCCGGATCGACGTCCCGGACGTTCCGATCCACCACCTTTTTGAGGAAAAGGCCGAGAGACACCCGACCCGGACGGCCATCGTCGCGGACGAGGACACGTGGACCTACCGGACCCTCAACCGTCGCGCAAACCGGCTGGCCCACCGGCTCCGCGAGGACGGGGTAGGTCCCGGAACTCCCGTGGGCGTGCACATAGATCGGTCGGCGTCCCTCATCGCGGCCTTGCTTGGGGTGCTCAAGGCCGGCGGGGCCTACGTGGCGCTTCCTCCCTCGCTTCCGGACCGTCGGCTCCAATATATGGCCCAGGATGCAGGCGTCGAACAAACCGTCGTGGCCGGCCCGACGCAGACCGACATCGGTGGTACTCACATCGATTTCGAAACCCTCCAGGCGAACCGGTACCCTGCCCACAACCCATCGGTGGAGATTCCCTGTCAGGAGCTCGCGTACATCCTGTACACGTCCGGCACCACGGGCCGTCCGAAGGGCGTAATGGTTTCCCACGCCGCCGTCACAGATCTCGTTATCGTGATGAAGACCCACTTCCCGGTGGGCAAGAACGACGCGATCCTTCTAAAAACCCCCTACAGCTTCGACGTATCGGTCTCGGAAATCTTCAATCCACTGGTGGCCGGAGCCCGACTCGTGACGACTCCCACGGGCGCCGAGAAAAATCCTCAGTACCTGGTCGACCGAATCCAAGACGCTGAGGTCTCCGTCCTCCGCATGACACCTACTGAGCTATCGAGCCTGCTCCAGGCCGACGGTGCCGACGGCTGCGATTCTGTTCGCCGCGTCTTTGCCGCCGGGGAGGCCCTGACCCCTGCCGTTCGCGACACCTTCCACGACACGTGGGACAAGGCGGAGCTCTTCAACCTGTGGGGGCCTACAGAGGCGTGTGTCTACGGGAGCTGGTGGCCGTGCCGCGCCGAGAACGAGAGCGACGAGATCCCAATCGGTTGGCCGATGTCCAACATGTCCCTGTACAGCCTGGATGCGGAAATGGACCTCGTCCCGACCCGCGTGCAAGGAGAGCTGTTTGCGGACGGGCCCGGTCTGGCCCGTGGCTACCGGGGCCGTCCCCGAAAAACGGCCGACGCGTACCGGCCCAATCCCTACGCCGACGAACGAGGAGCGCGCATGTACAAGACCGGAGATCTGGTCCGGTGGGCCGACGAAGGGTACCTACATTTCCTCGGACGGAAAGACGACCAAATCCAACTCCGCGGCATTCGAGTGGAGCTGGGCGAAATCGAGGCGCATCTCGAATCAGCCCCCGGCGTTCGACACGCGGCCGTCCGTCCATTCGAAGGCGCGGACAGACGGGTCGAATCCCTCGTCGCGTACGTCGTTACCGAGGACGAGCACGACCTGGACGCACAGGCTCTCCGCACCCACCTCGGCAAATACCTGCCGACCTCCGTCCTGCCGGGACGCTACGTCGAAATCTCGAAGATGCCCCGGTCCCCAGCGGGGAAGATCAACCGGGACGGCCTCCCCGATCCCAAACAACACGTCCGAACGACCGACGACGTCCAGCTTCAGACGGGAGCGGAGCGGCTCATTGCCTCCATCTGGCGGGATGTCCTCGACCTCGAGACCGTAACCCGACACGGCAACTTCTTCGAGTTCGGCGGCAATTCGCTCGCCGCCGTCAAGGTCCACCGACGCCTCCAGCGACAGTTCGACAAAGATGTCGAACTCATCCACCTGTTCGAACACACGACGATCGCACAGCTTGCCGACTTCCTGGAGGCCCCCAACGAGCAGGACACTCCTCCATCGAGCCCACAGCGAGAGCGTGGACGCACGCGCCGGGAGCGCCTGAAGCAGCAGCGCCGGCGACGCGCCGATCGGGACGACTAAACGAGTCCGGACGTTCTTCTCTCTACCGATCCTTCTGACACCATGGACGCGCCCGAGACGAAGGTTGCAATTATCGGAATGGCGGGACGATTTCCGGGGGCCAATGCCCTGCCGACGTTCTGGACCGACGTGCTGCGGGAGGGCCGCGAAGCGATCTCGCACTTTGACGAAAACGGTGCTCCCCCTGAGTCGTCCCCGGACGAGGATGCTCAGTGGGTCAACGCGTACGGACATCTGGAACACAGCCCCTGGTTCGACCACAGCTTTTTCGACTTTTCCCCGGCCGAGGCCCGCCGCATGGATCCGCAGCACCGCCTCTTTCTGGAGTGCACGTGGGAGGCCCTCGAAGACGCCGCCACCGACATTACAACGTTCGACGGATTCGCGTCCGTCTACGCCAGCAGTAGCGAAAATGCCTATGCCCAGCACGTCGAGGAGGCCCACGGCACCCCCAATGCCCTCCAAAAGTACGCCATCGGCCTGGGGAACAGCCGCGACTTTCTGGCGACTCGCATCGGGTACAAGCTGGACCTGCGGGGCGAATGCCTCACGGTACAGTCGGCCTGCTCCAGCTCCCTGGGGGCCGTCCACCTGGCCTGCCAGAGCCTCCTAACCGGACAGAGCGACCTGGCGATTGCCGGGGGCGTCTCGGTGGGCGCGGCCATGACCGCCGACGCCCGCACCGGATACTGGTCGCAGGAAGGCTTCATTACCTCTCCCGACGGGCACTGCCGCCCCTTCACGGAAGCCGCCAATGGAACGGTCCCGGGAGAGGGGGTCGGCGTCGTCATTCTGAAGCCGCTCTTGGAGGCACTCGACGATCAGGATCGCATCTACGGCGTCATCTCCGGATCGGCACTCAACAACGACGGCAACCGCAAGGTCGGCTACCAGGCGCCGTCCCTGGAGGGCCAGACCGGAGTCATTCGGGATGCACTCGCCTTCTCGGACGTGGCCCCCCACGAGATTGGCTACCTCGAATGCCACGGCACGGGGACCGACATTGGAGACGCCATCGAGCTTCGCGCCCTCCGCAAAGTCTTCGAAACCGACCGGGCCCGCTTGATGGGCCCCCTGTACCTGGGCTCGGTCAAGGCCAACGTGGGTCACCTCGACGCAGCTGCAGGCGTCGCAGGTCTCATCAAGGCCACCCTCGCCCTCCACCACGCAGAACGCCCCCCACTGGTACACGCAAACGAGTACGCTCCCCATTCCCAACTCGCCGAGTCGGACGTCCTCACTGTCAACGCCGAGGCCGAGGCGTGGGAGGCACCGGCGGGCCCGCCCCGACGGGCCGGAATCACGAGCCTCGGGATCGGGGGTACCAACGCTCACGTGCTCGTAGAAGAGCCCCCCACGCAGCATCAACCGCAGCGATCGACCTCCGAACGACCCGCCTCGCTGCTCGTCTGGTCGGCGAAGACGAACTCGGCGTTGGGGACCATGACGAATCAACTCGCCACTGCCCTGAACGACCATGACGACGAGCTGGACGTCGAGAGCGTGGCCCACACGCTCCAGACCGGACGCGCTGCGTTCGATCGCCGGCGCTATCTCGTGAGCGACGACGTGGCCGACGCGGCCGACGCCCTCCACGCACGCCGGTTCGAAGAGGCTCCCGAGGCGTTCCAGACCTCCCCCCGTAAGATCGCGTTCCTCTTTCCGGGCTCTGGGGCCTACCAGTCGGGCATGGCCGCCCAGCTGCTCGATGCGTCTCCCCAACTGCGCGAGACCCTGGAGGAGTGTGTAGAGCGGCTGCCGGCCCGCGCGACCATCAACCTGCTCGACCTCCTGGCCGAAAACGACACTGAGAGGGGTCCCGACGAACTGGGCCTTCAGCATCGCCAGTGTGCCATCGTGTCGTTCGAGTACGCCCTCGGACGCCTCCTCATGGACTGGGGCTGCCACCCGGACGCCCTCATGGGGTCGAGCCTCGGCGAGTACACCGCCGCGTGCCTCTCCGGCGCTCTTTCGCTCGACGACATGCTCACGCTGGTGTGGCTGCGCGGCGAACTACTCAACGACGTCGCCGGCGGAGGCATGACGCTCGTCGACGCCCCCATGTCCGAGGTAAAGAACCGCACCGACGTCGCCGACCACGTGGACGACGCCATTCACGTCTCGGACGCCTCCGTGGTGGTATCGGGTCCGCGGAACGTACTCGCCGCTCTGGAGGACGAGCTCGACGAGCACGACATTCGGACGACTCGATTGCCGCCGCGAGTGGCCTACCACTCTTCAGCTGTCGACCCGATCCGTGAGGAGCTTACTGCGTCCGTCGATTCGATCACGTTCGACGACCCTGAAATTCCGTACGTTTCCAACAAGACCGGCGACTGGATCGAACTGGACCAACTCCAATCGTCGGCATACTGGTTCGAGCAGATGCGGCAGCCCGTGCGGCTCCGCGACGGCTTTCAGACGCTCTACGACGACGGGGCGCGCCTCTTCGTGGAGGTCGGCCCCGGGCACGGCCTGTCGAAATTCGTCGACCTGAATTTTCCGGATCGAGAGGATGTGCTCGCACGGCCCTGCCTAGCTCATCCCCACAGCGACGAGTCCGACTGGACGGCCCTCTCCGACACCGTGGGGACTACCTGGCTCGCCGGGACCACGATCGACTGGGAGGCCTTCAGCCGACCCGCCCCCTCCGTCCAACTGCCCACGTACCCGTTCGAGCGGCAGTTCTTTCACGTCCGCGAAGAGCCGCCCGCCGACACCGACCGTCCCCCTGGCGGCGCAGCGGATGCAACCGTGGGCGACGGTCGCCCCACGGATCGAGAGGCCGCACTTACGTCTCCCCGCACCCCGCTTGAAGAAACGGTGGCGGACATCTGGCGCGAGGTTCTGGGCCTCAACGCGGTCGGAATCAAGGAGAACTTCTTCGACGTGGGGGGCGACTCGTTCCTCGCCCTCCAGCTCCGCCAGGAACTATCGAGTGCGTTCGACACGGACCTTTCCGACCGAACGTTTTGGGAACAGGGTACAATCGCCGGCATGGCCCGCGAGATCGAGCGCCAGCTGGAAGGACCGACGACGACGGCGACGAACCTCCTCGTACAAATGAACGAAGGAGGCGCCGCGCCCCTTCTCCTGCTCCCTCCCGTCGGGGGCGACATTTTCTGCTACCGGGCCCTCGTCGACGCCCTCCAGACTGACCGTCCGGTCTACGGCGTCCGCTCACCGGGCTTAGTGAGGGATGACGGCGGACCGGATCGCGTCGAGCAAATGGCGGATGAGGTCGCATCGACCGTGACCGACCGACTCGATCCGGAGCAGTGCGGCATCGTAGGGTGGTCTTTCGGCGGACTTCTCGCCTACGAACTGGCCACCCGGCTTGAAGACAGAGGTCCCGACGTTTCCCACCTGCTCATGGTCGACACCGAACACCCCTCCCTCCTGCGGGATGAGGAGTCGGAAGACCGCCTTCTCAGCGTCAAAGGTTTTGCGCGCGACCTAATGGGCATCACGGGAGCATCGAGTGAGCAGTTCGAGACCGTGGAGGAGGCGCTCGACGAGACGGAAGAGGATCCCCTGAAGTGGCTCTCGAAAAGAATGAACGAGTGGCGGGACGACGAGAGGACCTGGGACATCGATCTGCTTCGCGACGTGTACGGGGTTTACCGCACGAATGCTGCAGCCTACCTTCACTACCAGCCGGAGTCGCACTCCCTCGATGGGGCGGTGACGCTGGCCGTGGCGGACGAAGAGACCCCAGATCGAGAGGCCCCGCCCGCCCTCGGATGGGAGTCCCTCCTCCCCGATCATCTGGAGTGCGTCTCCCTGCAGGCCGACCACTACGGCATCATTCAGCCGCCCTTCGCCGATACCCTCGCCGACCTCCTTGCGTCGTAGAGCCCGTTGGAAATGTGTATCTAAAACCTACGACCCCAATACTTCCCCTCTGAGAAATGAGCCGGAAATACCCAACGACAACACGTACTGACTCGATATTTACTGTTGATTCTTAGGATGATATTATCTTTCGTGTTATTCTACGTGAGTCTACGTGAGCCGGATGTCTTCTTTGGGGCATCTCTTATATGAATAATTCTCCTAACAATTCTTCTTTTCCGGTGGAAAATTCGGAATCACCGAGGGCTACATCGCCCCCTCTCCCCCGCCCCTTCCTGCAGGGACAGGTGCACCTTCTGAAGCAGTTGGCGCAGGGAACCGACCCCGAGGAGGTCCTCCGCGGCCTCATCGACCTCACCGAGCGGGTCTTGGACGACGCCTCCGGAGCGGTACTGCGCTACCACAAGGAGGCCGGAACGCTCACCGTGCTAGCCGCCCCGAGTCTTCCGTCCGAGTACCGAGACACCATCGACGGAATACGCCCCAGGCCGGACGCCGGGAGTTTGGGAAACGCCATCCATTCCGGCGAAGACGTGATCACGAAAGACATCGAACAGGAGGGCTCCTGGCCCCCTTCGCACCGGGACCTCGCACTGGCGCATGGCTTCCGCGCCTGCTGGGCCGTCCCCCTCGACGCCGCGGACGACACGAGGCTCGGTGTGCTTGCACTCTACCGCTCCGAGCCCGTCGCCCCCTCCACCGAGGACTTCCACGTACTGAAAGAAGCGTCCCACCTCGCCAGCGTCGTTCTGGAGCGGGCCCATCGCAAACAACGACTTCGCGATACGCGAGCACGCCACCTCAACTTTTTGGAGAATGTGCCCGTCGGCGTGTACCGAACGACCCCCGACGGCGAGTTGCTGTACGCCAACCCGGCCCTGGTGGAGATGCTCGGGGCCGAGTCGCTCGTCGAACTGAAACAGGTCAACGTTCGAAACTGGTACGTCGACCAGAGCGTGCGGGGAGCCTTCAAATCTGACATTGCGGAAACCGGCACGGTCGAAAATCGGGAGGTTCGAATTCACCGGCTCGACGGGAAAACCATTGACATCCTGGAGAGCGCCCGAGCCGTCCGCGACGACACCGATCAGGTACAGTACTACGAGGGCATCTTTCAGGAAATCACCGAACGGAAGCGGGTCCAGCGCATTCTGCGGGACCGGGAGGAAAAGCTGCGCGCTATTCTCGAGAATGCGCAGCCCATCTTCTTCATGATTGATCGGAACGGCACGGTCCTCCTAGCAAAGGGCAGCGACCTGGAGGCCTTCGACGTTACGTCCAGCGAGGTGGTCGGGGCATCCATTTACAATCTGTTCGAGGACCGTCCCGAGCTACTCGAACAGATCGAGGCGGCGCTGAGCGGAGAGACGGTGAGCTTCACGAGTGAGTTCGGGGATCGCATCCTGGACACCTGGTGCACTCCCTATCACAACGAGGAGGACGAGGTCACCGCCTGTGTCGGCATGTCGACCGATATTACCGAGCGACGGGAAGCACAGATCGAGCTCCGCGAGACAAAAAATTTTTATGAGCAGCTCCTCGACCAGCTTCCAATGGAGCTGGCCGTGTTCGACCCGGATGCTCGATTCGAATACGTGAACGCAGAGGGCGTCAGCGATTCGGACACCCGCGAGTGGCTCATCGGCCGCACCAACGAAGAGTACTGCCGGCACCACGACCTCAACGTTGAACTGGGACGGGAGCGGGACGAGGCCATCCGGGAGGTCGCACACACGAAGGAGCCCACGCGCGTCCAGGAGAGCATCGAGACGAAGGACGGCACACGCCACTACATTCGCATCCACGTGCCGGTCACAGATCTCGAGGGCCAGGTTACGAATGTCGTGGGCTGTAGCCTAGACGTCACTGAGCGGATCCGCTTCGAACAAGAGCTTCGTGAGGCTAAGGAGGAGGCAGAGGAGGCCGCGGAGTTGAAGTCTGCGATGCTCACGAACATGAGTCATGAAATCCGTACGCCACTCACTTCCATTACGGGCTTTGCGGAGATTCTGGAGGACGAGGGAGAGGACGCCGACATCGAGCATTTCGCCGGCCTCATCGTGAAGAGTGGAAAGCGATTGTTGAACACACTCGACTCCGTGCTGCAGCTGTCAAAATTGGAGGCCGGGGGCCGATCCCTAAACCCCCGGCGGGTCGACCTCACCGAGGAAGTCCGTACCGTCGTGACCGAACAACGGGCGCGGTCTGAGGCCGATAACATCGAGGTCCGAGCCGAAACACCGTCGGAGCCCGTACTGGGGCACTGCGATCCGACCGCAGTGCAACGGATCCTCACGAACTTGGTAGGCAACGGCGTCAAATTTACAGAACCGGGTGATGAGGTGATTGTCCGGGTCAGCCGCACGGACGAGCAGGCCCGTCTGCAGGTCAAAGACACCGGGGTGGGCATGAGTGCATCATTTCAGGAGGAAATGTTCGAGGCGTTTAAACAAGAGTCCACGGGCCTGGCCCGCCAGTACGAAGGCAGTGGACTGGGACTCTCCCTCGTTAAAGAACTGGTCGACCGTCATGACGGCACGCTCGAGGTGGAGAGTACGCCCGGCGAAGGCACGACGATGACGGTCTACCTTCCACTCTACGACGAATAGTGGGCGCCTTCTCTCAACCTGTCGCGTTCCGAAGCCCCCATCTCAACCATCCCCTTCGCAGCGCTCTTTTGTTTCCATGGCCACCTTTCTATACATCTTCCCCCACCCCGACGATGAATCGTTTGGGCCGGGGCCGGGCATCGCCCGCCAGCGCCGGGAGGACCACGATGTACACCTGCTTACCCTGACCCGGGGCGGGGCAACGTCGCACCGAAATCGGCTCGGCTACACAAAGTCGGAGATGGCTCGCATGCGCTACCGACAAATGCAGCAGGTCGCGGAAACGCTCAGCCTTACCTCACTGCGCGTCCTCGAGTACCCGGACGGTCGCCTCGCAGAACTGAACCCCCTTCGCCTCGAAGAAGAGATCAGCGATCGAATCCACGCCCTTAACCCCGATGTCGTGGTAACCTTCCCCTACCACGGGATCACCGGTCACCCGGATCATCTCGTCACGCATCACGCCGTCAAACGCGTGGTCTGCGGACTGAAGGCAAAGGGTACCGTGTATCCGCAACGCCTTGCTTTCTTCACCTTCCCCCCTCCGTCCGACGACCTGAATCCTCCCGAAGAGCTCCAGCACTCGCCCCCCGAACGTATTGGCTGTGTTTATTCGGTCCACGAGTCGGATCTGGTGCAGGGTCGAAAGGCGCTGGAGCATTACGTCACGTACCAGCCCGAAGAGCATCGGCCCCTTCAGTTTTTCGCCCCGGGCATTCCGTACGAGGTGTTTGGGGAAACGCACAATCCTCCACTCTCCTCTCTCCTGGACTCCCTGTCCGAAGAGGTCAACCCCGTTACGATGTAAGACTCCGCACATCGGGAATCGACCCTTCCCCATCGGCCAACCGACTCATGTAAGCGGAAGCACGGACGCAAGGACATTTTCTACCTCCTCCATGCGTCTGCACTTCCATCCCTCTCCCTCTCTACTCGGCCGCTGCAGACCTCCGCTCCGGCTCCGTCTCGTCTTCACTCAGATTCCCGCGGGGAACGAACGCCTGAATGTCCGTGATCTCGCGGCCCAGAATGAGGCCGTGGATGTCGTAGGTCCCCTCGTAGGTGTTGACGCTCTCGAGGTTGACCATGTGATGGATCACGCGGTACTCGCCCGTGATGCCGTTGCCGCCCAGCATATCGCGTGCCGTGCGCGCAATCTCGAGCGCCGTGCCGCAGTTGTTGCGCTTGGCAAGGGAAATCATAGCTGGCGTGCACCGGTCGTCGTCTTTCAGCTCGCCGAGTCGACGCACCAGCTGCTGCATCTGCGTGATCTCCGTCACCATGTTGGCGAGTTTCGTCTGAATGAGCTGGGTCGCCCCCAGCGGGTGCCCAAACTGGGTGCGCTCCATGACGTAATTGCGAGCGCGCTTGTAGCAGTTCTCCGCGGCCCCGAGCGTGCCGAAGGCAATGCCGTAGCGTGCGTTGTTGAGGCACGCGAAGGGTCCCTTCAGTCCCCGCCCCTCCGGGAAGACGTTCTCGTCCGGCACAAACACGTCGTCGAGCACGATTTCGCCAGTGATGGAGGCGCGGAGGGACATCTTGTTCTTTGTGAGGGGTGTAGAGACCCCCTCCCGATCACTCTCGACAAGGAATCCGCGAATCTCTCCTTCCTCGTTGGTCGATTCCTTCGCTTTCGCCCACACTACGCAGACGTCGGCGATGGTGGAGTTGGTGATCCACATTTTGGCCCCATTGAGCACCCAGCCGCCGTCCGTCTTGCGGGCGGTCGTCTCCATCGAGCCCGGGTCGGAGCCGTGGTCCGGCTCGGTGAGGCCGAAGCAGCCGATCAACTCGCCCTCGGCCAGCCCTGGTAGGAAGCGCTCCTTCTGCTCCTCGGTCCCGAACCGGTAGATCGGGTACATCACGAGCGAGGACTGCACCGAGGCCATCGACCGGTAGGCCGAGTCCACGCGTTCCAGCTCGCGGGCCAGCAGGCCGTAGGCCGTGTAGCTGACGCCGGACCCGCCGTACTCGGGCGGAAGCGTGGCGCCGAAGAAGCCGAGGTCGGCCATCTCGCCGGGAATTTCTTCGTGGAAGATTTCCTCCTGGTTCCCCTCCAGGGCGCGGGGCTCCAGCTTCGATTGGGCGTACTCGCGGGCCGACTCCATGATGAGGCGCTCCTCTTCGCCCAGCGTCTCCTCGAAGAG
Organism: uncultured Salinivenus sp.; assembly: GCA_964426195.1. Classification (GTDB taxonomy): domain Bacteria; phylum Bacteroidota; class Rhodothermia; order Rhodothermales; family Salinibacteraceae; genus Salinibacter. The sequence continues at coordinate 229 of CAYRPX010000020.1, read as the reverse complement.
CATCACGTCGTCGGGGTTGAATGGAAAACTCATGGGACTGACTTATCTGGTTTGCTTATCGATGAACGATGTTGCCGGCCGCTTTACAGGATGGGTATGGGAGTGTGGGCGTGTGTGCGTTTTCCAAATCAAATGACCCAGGTCAACGATCACGCATCACGATTCACGCATCACCCGTAGTTCCAGGTGACGCCCCGCCCCTCCTCCGGATCGGGATACTCCCAGCTCA
>CAYRPX010000019.1:0-22140 GCA_964426195.1 uncultured Salinivenus sp. | reverse complement strand
CCTTACACTCGGTAGTGAGGGAGATTCGTTTTACCTTCGTTCTCATTCCGTATCCGAAGCGGAAACCTCGATCTCCGGGAGCGACTTCGTCTCTCGATGGAGTTCGATGGTCATTGTCTGGAGACTTTCGGCCGTAACATCAATCTTCCTTGTTTTGTCCTCATAGCCCACACAGGAAACCATCAGTTTATGGGACCCAGGACGCAATTCGTCTGCCGCGAATTCACCATCTTCATTTGTCGTGGCGACTCCCTCCCCGTACCCGCCATGTGAAGACTGCTCCTTTGCCTCGTACGTCCTGACGATATTAACGCGCGGGATTGCCTTTCCCGTTTGACTGTCGACTACTTGCCCAGAGAGGAGCACGTCTGCGTGTTTTTCGGCCTGGGCGATCGATTCGGTGGAGGGAGCAGTCGGTTCGTATCCAACGTCCGAACAGGCGGCGATGCCGACGACCAGACCGAACGTCAGAAGACCAATTGCGAATCGGGGGAGAGGCGACCAGCGGTCGGCTGAAGACGGGTACTCGTGCATGGCTCGAATTCGATCATGGAGAGAGGGGTGAGGGCCGCCAATGCGCAGCGCAACACTGTTTCGAGAGTTCAGTGAAGCCGAAAAGCGATATAGCAGGGTGGCGTATTGAGACCGGGCACACGCTTCCGTGTCGAGCACTGCGACGTCGCAGGACTGTTCGCGGAAGTGGGTGATGGACCGACTCAGGATTCCAACGCCTGGATGGATGGCAAATAGCGAGGCGACGAGACGTTCGACCCACTGCGCAAGGCAGTCGTAGCGCCGCACGTGGACGAGCTCGTGCGTAAGGGTCATCCGCAGCGCCTCTTGGTCGTCGGTCAGTGTTTTCGGCACGACAATTGTCGGGCGAAAGGCGCCTACCGTTTGCGGAACGATGTCGCGCGACGTGACCCACGTGCGTACGGGCCGGTGCACGGTCAGCTTGTCAGCGAGCCGATCCGTGAGATGTTGGACGGAGGAACTTTCGCGAAGGTGGCCCCGATTCCGAAAACGAACCAGGGCGAGAATGTCGGCGAGAAATCTACTCAGCCGATATGCTCCAACCGCGCAGGCTGCGATCGTGAGCAGTCCGAACGCGTGCAGCCACGACCACGAGAAGGTCTGGGGCGACGAGATTGTCTCGGGAGAGGAAGAGAGAAGCGGGTTCGGTACCGGTAGATTGGGAGGGGTTCGAACAGCAGGAGCGAAGAGGTTGAGATCCAAGAGTCGAGGCCCGGCGATGCCGAGGAGAAGACCGATCGGCAGCGCAAAGAAGAGTCCCTGCCGTACTCTGTACTGCAGATGCACGTTGAACTGACGGCGCTGGAGCCCGATGTAGACGGGCATCGCAAAGATCGTCCACACCAGGACGGGAAGCCACAGCGAAGAGACCGTCTCTGCCCCCAGATCGGCCAGCATGTCAAGAATCGGAGTCCACGTCATCGGAATCGGTCTCCTTTTCTTCGAGGGCGTCGATGAGGGCTTTGATTTCCGACCGCTCGTCCTCGGAGAGGTCTTCCTGCCTCACGAGCGTCTGTACCAACGCCGAGGGGGACCCCTCAAACACCTTGTCCATCAGGCGCTGGAGCAGGCTGTGTTGCACCTCATTCGGCTCTTGGGCAGGCTGGTACACGTACGAGCGCCCCTCCTTGTGATAGTCGAGGTACCCCTTTTCGGCGAGTTTCTTTAGCACCGTCATGATCGTGGTGTACGCCACGTCGCGATCCTCCAAGATGCGCTCGCGCACGTCCGACACGGTTGCCTCCCCGAGGTCCCACACGTGATGAAGGACCTCCATTTCGGTTTCGCCGAGATGTGTAAGGGATTTGCGCTTCATGGCAGGGCGTTTTTGGAGTTTATTACTACTCCAGTAGTATTACAGAAGTCGTAGAAAGACAAGCTGCGTTTCAGAATCGTTACACTGAGGGGACGCACGGTGGTCACGAGTGTAGTTGCGTCTTCGCATCCGAGGGCGAGTCGTGGTAGAGATGGGCGACACGCTCCGGATCGGTGCCCCACATGTAGTGGCTCCACAGGTAGAGGTTGCGGAGCTGTTGGCGCAAGGGGCCATGGCGGCGAAACCGTCGGGCCGAGGTGGTCACGGCGGTGTCGAGAAAGCGGAAGCCCCCGTGCTCGTGCAGGCGAGCGGCCAGTTCGAGGTCTTCGAAGAGGGGCCATTCGGGGAATCCGCCTACCGCCTCGAACGCCGACCGTTCGACGAACTGGCCCCGGTCGCCGAAGCAGAGCCGAATCCACGGCCAGCGGGTACACCAGGCATAGAATCGAAGGAGGGGCGTCGGGTCGTCAAATTGGAGCTGAAACGTACCGGCGGAGGTGCGGGGATCGTCGAGAGCCTGACGGATGTGCGAGAGTCCAGTGCAGGGAAGGAGGGTGTCGGCGTGTAGGAAGAGAAGCGCCTCCCCCGTGGCCTGCTCGGCGCCGTGATTCATTTGGATCGCTCGTCCCTGCGGCGTCCGAAACACCATGGCCCCATGGGAGCGGGCGATCGCCCGCGTCTCGTCGACCGAGCCCCCATCCACAACAATTGTTTCAAACGGATCGGCCTGTTGCTGAACGCGCTGCAGAGTGACCCCGAGTGTAGCCTCTTCATTGAGGACCGGAATGATGATCGAGATGAGGGGGGGCGTCGTCACTTCACGCAGGAACGGGGATCGGGACGGAAGTCATCGTGGTGTTCTACCTTGCTACGTGGGTCGCTCCATTAGTGGGCCTACCAGATCATTTGTTTCATGCAAAACACTGACCCCCCCGCCTTCAGGAACTCACTGGTGTCGAGTTCGACAGGAACAAAGTCGTGGTCCCGCAGTCGGTCATTCGTCTGCTCACAGCCCTCCTGAATCAGGACATGCTTTCCGTTCGGGCAGTGCCCGTTGCAGGCAAGCTGGTGTCGGGCTTCGTGGTCCGGCACCTCGATGGGAGTGTCGAAGAGTTCGTCGATTAGGGCCAGGCCCGTCTCGTCGAACGCATCGGGAGCCACCAGCGCGTGCTTCGCGTCGAGCGGGCACAGGCAGGTGTCGAGGTGATAGTAGTCCGGGTCCGTAAGGCGGAGCAACACAATCGGGACGTCGAGAAGCTCGTTCAGCGCCTCGTATGCTTCCGGGCTCGTCCGATAGCCGTATCCGCCCCACAATAAACGGCGTTTCGGGTGCCAGAGGGCGTCGCCCATCCCCTCAAAGTCCGCCTCAAGATCGTCGGGCAAGGTCTTCACGTCGTACCCCTGGTCGTCGAAAAAGCGAGCGTAGTACGGTACCTCGCCCTCCCGGTGCTCAGAGTGCATGCGACTGAGTACGACGCCCTTCGTGTCGGACGCCGGCTCGTAGAAGGGAAGCGTCTGATTCGCAGAGAAGACCATGTCGGGCAAGCCGGACTGGCCGTTGACGACGAGCGGTTTTTTGTCGAGGGCCGTATATGCAGCGCGCACGGCCTTCCACTGCTGCCAGGCCACCTGTTTGTTAGCGGCCCCCACGTTCTCTGACATGTGGGGATTGATAACGTATTCGATGTCGAAGTACGTGGGGGTGGTGAGCACCACCCGGTTGGGCCGAGGAAGGGCGGGAAGGTCCTTCAATTGAACGTCAAGCGCATCGGGCGTCTGGTAGACCATGAATGAAGCGGCAATAATTCAAAGGACGGGATTGAAACTTATGAATTGAGCCGGGTGAAGTCTACGGGGGAGAGGAGCAAATTGGAATGCCGTTTGCCCTCAGAAAAGGGCACTCCTGGAGTCGTCTATTGACATTCCGTATTTCGATCTGCTCTTACCTACTACCCAAAACGCACTACGGGAAGCGTTTCTCCATATGTAACTTGGCACTAGGAGAAGCCCGCTTTATGCACAGCTCAGAAGTCCCGTCGGGCAAACCAGTACCCGGTCATGCCGTAGGTCACCCCCCCGAAGAGGAGGGAGGAAAAGAACGGGTACCACGAGGAGACTGTGTTTCCCTTGGCGAGGGTTGACACAATTCGGGTCACCTCCGTAAAGTTGGGCAACGAATGATACAGGCCCCAGAACACGGGCCGCGTCATAGGTCCGAGGGTCGGGCCAATTTGATCGGCGGCGGCCAGGACCATCGAGACGAAAATGAGGCCATAGGAGACAATGAGGCCGAGCGCCGTACTCTCGGTCCATACGGCCATCAGAACGACGGCCCCGTACATGACTGCGAACATGCCGACGACGAGGAGGAGCGAGAGCAAGAAGCGAGGATTCCACACCCCCGTCTTCAGTGACATAATGATCCAGACGCCACCCATGAGGTAGAGCGTCAGCACGGCAATAGCGCTCCACACTCCCAGCACGTGCCCGAAGAGGACCTGCGTGCGGCCCACGGGCTTTGACAACAGAAGCTCCACCCGGCCCTCCGACTGCAGGTCGGGAAACAGAGAGGCGGAGGCAAAGAGGGCCAGGAGAATTCCGATCCAGTAGGCCATGCCGGCCACGACGGACTCCACGGCAATCACCACGCGCGAGAGCGTGAGGGGCGGGCCGTTCTCTCCACCCATCTCCTCCGGCGTGGTCTCCTGGCCGAAGAGCTGAAGGCCAGCGAGAGACCCCTCCACCACGTCTAGGTTCAGGGCAAACGCGACGGCCAGGAGCACGAGCGAGCTGACGACGAAGAGCCCGAGGACAATCTTTCGGGCCCACAGCTCCCGGAATGTGATGAGAACCAGGCCGAGCAGTGGACGCATTTTTTGCGTGCGGGCGTTTGGGCGTGTGGGTGTTGAGCGTGGGGTGTTGAGCGTGGAGTGATGAGCGTTGTTTGCGCAGGGAGCTCACGGGCCTGCGAAATACGAATTACGAATCTTGCCGTCGCGCATCACGCTCTCACGCATCATGAGGGAATGTCCACGACATCGATGAAGTAGTCTTCGAGAGATTGTCGCAGTGGGGTAATCGACTCGATCTCCACGTCGGCCCCTCGGAGGCGATCCAGCACCCCGTTGAGGGTGGCCCGGTCGTCGGCGTGGACGCGATATTGCTCCAGGTTGGGAGAGGGGGCGGTCCCATTGGGCGCTGAACGGAGCGGAAGGTCAGCGTCTGTCAGGAGGGAATCGGGAAGGGGAGTTGCCACGAGATCGTACACTCGTTCGACGGCGGTGAGCTCCTGGACGCTGCCTCGCCGCACCAGAGAGCCGTCCCGCAGGATGGCAATTTGTGTGCACACCTTCTCCACCTCCGAAAGCAGATGGGAGTTGAGGAAAATGGTGGTTCCCTCCTCCCGCAATTCCAGCACGATGTCGCGAATGGCGCGGCGCCCGATCGGATCCACCCCGCCGGTCGGCTCGTCGAGGAAGAGCAGGTCTGGCTCATTCAGCAGCGCCTGAGCCATCCCGAGCCGCTGGAGCATCCCCTTCGAGAAGGTTTTGACCTTCGAATCGGCTCGTTCAGCGAGGTCGAGGCGATTCAGGAGCACCGGGATGCGCCGAGTACGCTCTGCGCGCGGCACGTCGGCAAGACGACCGTACGCGTGGAGCGTCTGCACTGCGGTGAGAAAGCCCGGGAAGCGGTGGTTTTCGGGGACGAATCCGATCCGGTGTCGGGTGGCCGGATCGCCGGTGGAGCGGTCGAAGAGGCGGGCCGTTCCGCTCGTGGGATGGACGAGACCCAGGAGAATCTTCACGAGGGTGGTCTTGCCCGCCCCGTTGGGGCCGAGGAGTCCGAAAATGTCTCCTTCCTCGACCTCCAGGGACACGCCGTCGAGCGCCTGGACAGTCGACCGCTGCAGGAGGCCCGTACGGTAAGTTTTCGACAGCGATGAGACGGAGAGGGCAGGCATGAGGGCGGGAACGGCTTAGTTGCTCTCTTGGGGCTTCGACGAGGCGGGGGCTGCCGGCGCGTCCTCGGAACCGGGCATTCGAGGAGGAGAACTCCCCTGAACGACGTGGGTCGTTCGCTGGGGGAACGGAATCTCTATCCCCTGCTCGTCGAAGACGCGCTTTAGGCGCAGCCGCAGTTCCCGCTCGGCGGCGAATTGCTCGCCCGGTTTTACCTGTACGGTCATTCGCACCGTGACCGATGAGTCTCCAAAATCCATCAGTCCCTGCACCTGCGGGGACTCTTCGAGCACAATGTCCTCGTGTTCCATTGCCCACTCGTTGGCCACCCGCTCGACAACGGGGACAATGGCGTCAATGTCCTGGTCATAGCTCAGTCCCACCGGCACCACGGCGCGCGCCCATTCGATGCTCTTGTTGCCGAAAATACGGACCTCTCCGGCCGGGATCATCACAAGTTCGCCGTCAAACTTGCGCAGCCGGATGAGGCGAACCCCGATCTTTTCGATCGTGCCGGTGTGGCCGCTGATGGTCACGAGGTCGCCGACGTGAATGACGTCGTCGAAGAGCAAAAACACGCCGCCAATGACGTCCTTCACGAGCGTCTGCGCCCCAAAACCGACGGCAAGTCCCGCGATGCCGGCGGTGGCGAGAAGGGCCCCAATGTTGACGCCCACTTCGCTGAGCACCATAATGGCGGCAATGGCCCACACCACGTAGCCGGCCACAGACTCGAGAAGATTTCCGAGCGTGACAGCACGCTGTCGTTTTGGGTCCGAGGGGGGAAGGGTTTCGACCCTGGAGATCCACTGTTCCGTGCCCCGCCGAACGAAGAAGAGGAGGAGTGCGGCGAGGCCGATGATCACGAGGATCCGCATCCCGCCCAGGACGAGTGCCTGCAAACTAATGGATTCGAGCCATGCTTGGGGAGCGCCGATCTGGGGGGGCAAGACCAGATTGGGGGGAGTTGGAATGGGAAGGGCCATGCTGGCAAAACGACCGTCCGAGATACGGAAGTGGCGATTACGCGTCTGTGAGAGCGGCGATGCCGGGCAGCGTGTTTCCCTCGAGAAAGGCAAGCAGTGCCCCCCCTCCGGTCGAGACGTGACTGATTCGAGCGGTGCACCCGGAGTTTTCGAGTGCCGACACCGAGTCGCCTCCGCCGACGACGGAAAAGGCCCCCTCGTCGGTCGCGTCGGCCACGGCGTGGGCAATGGCCGTCGATCCCTCCGCAAACTGCTCCAGCTCGAATACGCCCATGGGGCCGTTCCACACGACCGTGGCGGCGTCGAGGATGAGATCCCGGTACGTGTCGATGGTGGCCGGTCCAATGTCGAGACCCATTTGGTTCTCGGGAATGTCGCCCTCGACGACGGTGGCCTCGGCGTCCGCCTCCGGCGCGTCGGCCACGACGTGGTCGTTCGGGAGCATGAGGGTGTCCTCCGCCGCCTCGTAGAGCGACTCGGCCGTCTCCAGCCGATCGGTCTCGATTTGGGAGGTCCCCACCTCGTGTCCGAGCACTTTGAGGAAGGTGTAGCTCATTGCCCCTCCGATAAGGAGGTGGTCCGCCGTTTCGGACAGCGCCCGGATTGTCCCGAGTTTGTCGGACACTTTGGACCCACCGAGGATGGCGACCACCGGATGATCGGGATGATCGCGGACCCGAGTTAATGCTTCGATCTCCTTTTCCATCAGGCGTCCCATGACGGCCCCATCGACGAACGAGGCCACCCCGGCGGTGGATGCGTGGGCCCGGTGCGCTGCTCCAAACGCGTCGTTGACGTAGATGTCGGCCAGGCTGGCCAAGGCCTCCGCGAAGGATTCGTCATTGGACTTCTCCCCTGCGTCGAACCGCGTGTTTTCTAGCAGGATGATGCTTCCATCACTCATCCCGTCAATGACCTCCTCGACGGTCCCGCCCACCGTATTGCTCGAGAAGCGCACGCGTTCTTCGAGCAGGGTGCTCAGGTGGTCGCCCACACAAGCGAGGCTCAGATCTGGATTGGGCTGCCCACCCGGCCGTCCAAGGTGACTGATGAGAATTGCCTTGCCGTCCTCGTCGAGAACGTGGCGAATGGTCGGGAGAGCCGCTCGAATCCGGCTATCGTCCGCAACGGTTGGGCTTCCATCCTCGGAGATGTCGAGCGGAACGTTAAAATCGACGCGGATCAGGACGCGCTTGCCGCGGATGTCGACGTCATCGAGGGTCAGTTTTTCCATGGGAACGGGAGATTGGACGACAAAACGAGCGCCCCGCCTCCTCGCCCCGCGAGCAATCGTCCGGGCCCCCGAGGCGAGTGACGGTTCAACTTCACGCTAGGCGGAGTCGGTCGCGAGCCGTTCCACGAGATCCACCGTTCGGTTGGCGTAGCCCCATTCGTTGTCGTACCAGCCCACGACTTTTACCTGCGAGCCTGCGACTTTTGTCCAGGGGGCGTCGTAGATGCTGGAGTGCGGATTGTGGACGATATCGCGGGACACGATCGGGTCGTCGCTGTAGGCCAGAATGCCCTCGAGCTCGCCGTTAGCGGCCTCGCGGAATGCGTCGTTGACCTCGTCGGTCGACACATCCTGCTCGACCGTGGCCGTGAGGTCGGTTACGGATCCGTCGGGGGTCGGCACGCGCATGGCCATACCGTCGAGTTTTCCGTCGAGGTGGGGAAGCACGTCGCCCACGGCCTTGGCCGCCCCCGTTGTCGTCGGGATGATGGACTCGGCAGCGGTGCGGGCCCGGCGCAGATCGCTGTGTGGGCCGTCCACAATGTTCTGGGACGAAGTGTACGCGTGGACAGTCGTCATGAGGCCACTCTCAATTCCGAAGGCGTCGTCGAGGACCTTCACAAGAGGGGCAAGGCAGTTCGTGGTGCAGCTAGCGTTGGACACCACTTCCTCCTCGCCCGTCAGAATGTCCTCGTTCACGCCGAGCACGACCGTCGCGTCAACCTCGCTCTTGGCGGGCGCACTGATGACGACCTGATCAGCTCCAGCCGTCAGGTGCTGGGCCGCCTTCTCGCGGGTGCGGAAGACGCCGGTCGATTCGATTACCACGTCGGTGTCAAGGTCGCCCCAGGGGAGCGTGGTTGGATCTTTTTTGCTAAAGACCTGGAACTGTTCTCCGTTTACCACGAGGGCTTCGTCGTCCAAGCTCACGTCTCCTGGAAATTGCCCGTGTACCGAGTCATATTTGAAGAGAGTCGCCAGCGTCTCGGCGTCGGTCAGGTCGTTGATGCCTACGATGTCGATGTCGTGCTCCTCACGCTCAAGCAGCGCGCGAAAGCACAGCCGACCGATGCGGCCAAATCCATTGATTCCGAGCTTGATAGACATAATGCAGAGTTGAGTCTGAGTTCGAAAGTCGAACGAACGTATGTCGCGATCCCGGCACAGCCGTGCACCGCGTGCATGAAGGTGCGTGCACAGTCTACGTCTGTGTGGGAAGGGGCAGCGGTGTCGAAAGGTACGCGTTCCCAAGTTATAAAATATCCCGTTGCCTCCTTGGTAAAGATCACATGCAAAACCGTGCCGGGTGGGGAGTGGTCTGCCCCCGTCGGAAACGAACGAACAGCGGCCCGTTAAACGGCCTTCGGCACTCTACAGCGGTCCGGTGCGTATTAAGTACGCTCTTTCGAGGCCATCGAGTTCGCATTCGTTCGATTCTGGATCTTGTCCTTTCACATGACTGCCCTCAAAACGCCCGAAAAGACGTCCCGTCGCCAAGAGCTTCGGCAGAACCTCTTCGTCGACCTCTACGCCCGGGCCCTACTGTTTTATGACGAATACCGTCGAGTGGCCCAGGGGATCGGGATCGGACTCCTCGTGCTGGTGCTGGCCATTCCCGGGTATCTCTACTATCACCAGCAGCAAGAACAGGAGGCCAACCAGCGGCTGGGTCAGATTCTTTCCGTCTACGATCAGGGAAACTACCAGCAGGCCCTCGACGGGGCCGGCTCTCGCGCGGGGCTCCTCACGATTGCCGATGAGTACAGCAACACGGATGCCGGCAATCTCGCTGCGTTTTATGCCGCCAACGCTCTCTATCAGCTCGAAGAGTACGATCGAGCGTTGAACTACTTTCAGCGGTTTGAGAAGAGCGGCGACTTCATTGGGGCAAGTGCCTACGCGGCTCAGGCCGCCATTCACGAAAACAAGGGGGCGTTCGGCCGCGCCGCCGAGCTCTACGAACAGGCCGCCTCGCAGTACCAAAACAAACTGACGGCTCCCCGTTTCTTGCTTGATGCCGGGCAAGCCTATGAAGAGGCAGGACAGTATGAGGCGGCCGTGCGCGTGTATCGACGGATACAAGAAGACTATCCGGACTCCGATCAGGCCAGCGACGCCGAGCGATACATGGCTCGGGCCGAGGTGCGTCAAAAGAAATCTGCATCGTAGTGTCGCGCCTCCGGATCACCGGCTGAGGGGGAGAACAGGTGATATCCTGGCGGTGCGCTTTGTGTACGAGTCCCCTCTTTCAGCATGCCTACGATCTTGGTTGTCGACGACGAGGCGAGCATTCGTCGGACGCTCCGCGAAATTCTGGAATACGAGGACTTCGAGGTCGAGGAGGCCGTCGATGGGGAAGAGGCCCTGTCCGCCGTCCGCGAAAATGCATACGACCTCGTGATCCTCGACGTGAAGATGCCAGAGATCGACGGCATGGAAGTCCTCGAGACGATTGCCGAGGAGGGATACGAGGTGCCGGTCCTCATGATCAGCGGACACGGCACCATCGAGACGGCTGTGGAGTCGACCAAGCTGGGGGCCTACGACTTCATCGAGAAGCCGCCGGATCTCAATCGTCTCCTCGTCACGGTTCGCAACGCCCTGGACCACGGGCAGCTCGAGGTCGAAAACCGGCGGATGCGGCAGGCAATTGCCGAGCAGAGCACGGGCGACCTTCCCCCCATTATTGGAGAGAGCGAGGCCATTCAAGAGATCAAAGACACGATCGGCCGCGTGGCGCCGACGGAGGCGCGTGTGCTCATTTCGGGGGAGAACGGCACAGGCAAAGAGCTGGTGGCGAAGTGGATCCACCACAAGTCGGCCCGGGCCGAGGAGCCAATGGTGGAGGTCAATTGTGCCGCGATTCCCAGTGAGCTGATCGAGAGTGAGCTCTTCGGTCACGAAGAGGGAGCGTTCACGGGGGCAACGCAGCAGCGCATCGGCAAATTCGAGCAGGCTCACGAGGGAACGCTGTTCCTCGACGAGATCGGAGACATGAGTCTGTCAGCGCAGGCCAAGGTGCTCCGGGTGCTGGAGGAGGAGGAGATCGAGCGGGTGGGAGGGGAGCGCAGCATTTCGGTCGACGTGCGAGTGTTGGCCGCGACGAATAAGGACCTGATGACGGAAATTGAGGAGGGCAATTTTCGGGAGGACCTGTATCATCGGATCGGGGTCATTCTCATCGACGTGCCGCCGCTTCGGGAACGCCGGGAGGACATTCCGCTGCTCACCCGACACATCGCCGAGCGTGTGGCCCAGCGCAACGGCGTAGCCCCCAAGGACTTTACCGACGAGGCCCTTCAGCGTCTCAAACGGTACGACTGGCGAGGCAACGTCCGCGAGCTGCACAACGTCATTGAGCGCCTGCTCATTCTGGTGGAGGACGACACGATCGAGGCCCCCGACATTGACCAGTTCGTGCGGCCGGCTGGCGGGACGGACGGGCCCACGCAAGAACTCGTTCAGGCCTACGACGATTTCAGCGACGCTCGCGACCAGTTCGAGAAGCACTTCATCCAGCACAAGCTCCACGAGCACGATTGGAACGTAAGCCAGACGGCCGAAACGATCGGCATTCAGCGATCCCATCTCTACAACAAGCTCAACAAGTACGGTCTCGAACGGGGAGATTAGAAAATTACGTAGTGCGTATTCCGTATCGATCCCAGAAATGATGTAGGGACGATACAGATACGCGCTACGAAATACCGCCTTCTTCTCCGAGGATGTCCGGTCGCCCGACACGGGTTTCAGATCTCATTCTCAACTCCAACTCTTTCTGCCGACGTGGACGACCCGCTCCTCACGGTCAACGATCTCGTTAAGCAGTACGATACGGGGGGAAGCGAGCCGTTAACCGTACTCCGGAATCTCGACATGGTCGTTCGGGAGGGGGAGATTGTGGCCGTGGTGGGGGAAAGTGGGACGGGAAAGTCAACCCTTCTTCACCTTCTCGGGGCCCTCGATCGACCGACCGCGGGAACCATTCACTTCCAGGGCGACGACCTCTTTGCAAAGAGCGATGACGACCTCGCCGCGTTCCGCAACCGGTCGATCGGATTCGTTTTTCAGTTTCATCATCTGCTCCCCGAGTTTACGGCCCTCGAAAATGTGGCGATGCCGGCCCTCATCCAACACCGGTCGATGGAGGAGGTAACCCCTCGGGCCCGCGAATTGCTCGACGTGCTGGACTTGGGCGACCGAGCTGACCATCGCCCTAGCACGCTTTCGGGCGGGGAGAAGCAACGCGTAGCCATCGCACGCTCCCTCATGAATGAGCCGGCCCTGGTGCTGATGGATGAGCCCACCGGCAATCTTGACGCACGGACGGCCGAGCCCATGCACCGAGAGATTGAGCGCCTCAGTCGGGACATGGACCAGACCTTCGTGCTCGCGACCCACGACCCTTCCCTCGCCGGGATTGCTGGCCGCGCTCTGCGTCTCGAATTTGGGCGTCTTCACGACCTGGAATCCACCGACGAGATGGCCCCGCCGCCGACCTCCTCCGATAAAGGAGGCAAAAGGCCGTAATCGGCGGATGAAACGAAACTGATTCTTTCGGTCTTCCCCTCGAACTCCGGATGCATCCGTGCATTAAATGGGGAGAAAAGGGGACCGAAGGACGACCGGCGAACAAGGGGCCTTGCCCCGGCGACCCTCTTCGTCCGGGATCGTACCTCCCTTGATTTCTCTGTCCCGTTGATGTCCTGGCGACGTGGGCGATTTTTCTCCGTCAGCCCTCCGTTCCAGGGTGCGGACACAGTTTATCGCGACCCTATCGACTCGTCGATCTATGGATTCGATTGATGATCTGCCGCTGTTTCCGCTGGATCTCGTCCTGTATCCGGACGAGCGCCTCTCCTTGCACGTCTTTGAGGAACGGTACAAGGACCTCACAGGGTACTGTTTGGAGCACGACGTTCCGTTCGGCATTGTCCGGGTAGAGGACGACAAGTGGGCCGATGTGGGAACCACGGCCCGGATTGGCCGGGTCCTGAAGCGCCATGAGGATGGCCGCATGGACATTCTGGTGCAGGGAGAGGAGCGGTTCCGTCTCGAATCGGTCCACGATCGGTTCAGCTACTACACCGCTGATGTGACACTGATCGAGGATGAGGAAGCGACTCTTGACCTCGATTTGAAGGAACGGGTCATTACCCAGCACATGAAGCTGCTGGAATTGGCCGGACGAACCATTCGCCCCAATCTCTACGAGGACGTCGACCGTTTGTCCTTCGTTCTGGCGCAAAACAGTGCGCTCGAAGGTGCCCAGAAACAAGAAGTGCTTGAGTCTAAAACGGAACCCGAACGCATCCGCTATCTCATCCGCCACTTTGAGTCCCTTATTCCCCGCCTTGAGAAACAGGAAGGGGTTCGTCGCCGCATCCGGTCGAACGGACACTTCAAAGACTTTCCGCCGGAGGAGGTGTGAAGGGCATGGACGTTCGACCTGCTGTTTGCAAGTGTAGTCGGTCATCCTCGATTTTGATCTCTGCACATCTTCCCGGTCCCCATGCCCCAAATTGGTCCATACTCCCTCCATGCGGTCGAAACGGGCCGTTTCGGTCTCGATGGGGGAGCCATGTTCGGGATTGTGCCGAAACCGCTCTGGTCAAAACGAATCAAGCCGGATGACCAGAATCGCATTCCCCTGAGCATGCGCTGCCTGCTCTTGGTGGGGGGCGATCGCGTGATTCTCGTAGATACCGGCATTGGTGACACGTTCGAGGGCACCAAATACCAGGACATCTATGCGGTCGATCACGACACCGCGACGCTGAACGGATCGCTTCGGGGTCACGGTGTAGCACCCTCGGACGTAACGGACGTCATCCTCACACATCTTCACTTCGATCACTGCGGGGGCAGCACCCGGCAGACTGAGGCGGGCCGCGAGGTGACCTTTCCCAACGCCACGTACCACGTTCAGCGGCGGCACTGGAGCTGGGCGACCGATCCGAACCCCAAGGAAAAAGGATCCTTTCTTCCAGAAACGTTTGCCCCGATCGAAGCCGCGGGACAGATTCATCTGGTGGAGGGGAGCGGCTTGCTTCTGCCCCATGTGGAGGTGGCACTCGTCCATGGCCACACCGAAGCGCAGCAGATTGTGAAAGTATACGATGACACCACCACCCTCGTGTATGTGGCCGACCTGCTGCCGACGTCCCACCATCTTTCCCCTACCTGGACAATGGCCTATGACGTGCGTCCCCTGAAAACGATCGACGAAAAAGGAGACTTTCTTGAACGGGCTGAACGTTCGGAATGGAAATTGTTCTTTGAACACGACCCCGACGTTGCGGTCGCCGATCTCGACCGGTCTGATCGCGGCGTAGAGGTTGTTCGCCGACGGTCGCTTGCAGACTTGTAGCAGCCCGAGGACAGCGGTCGGACGCACTTTGTAGTTTGTATTTCACTGCCCTCTCAGTATCGATCCCGTTTAGTGATGACCGATTTCGAAGCGCCCGAAACCAGAGAAGACATCCAAGAGGTGGTCTCCTCAGTGTACCATGATCTTAACAATCCGCTCTCTATTATTGCAGGGAACGCCCAATTCCTCGTCGAGCTGAGTCAGGAGGAAGATCTCGATGAGCAATTTGTGTCGTCGGCCCAAGACATCCAGGAAGCGAGTCAGCGCATGGCCGACTCGCTTCAGCGCCTGACGCGTCTCAAAGAGCACCTGAAAAAGGATCCTCAGTAAGGACGGTAAAACGCCTCACAGTGGGAACTCTATGTCCCCACTTCGTTACGCAGTGAGCAGCTAGGTATTGTTGGCGTGCCGGGGAACGTTTTTGGGGAGATTACATTCATACCCGTCAGTCGTACGATTCTTGGCCTCCCAGCTCCCAGGACGAAGTTGAGTCGAGACTCCTCCGAATAACCAAATCCAGCGGGCCTGTTGAGCATAAAGCGTTACAGAGACGTATTGCCACCGAATTCTGTTGTACCGTTGGTGGTACTCGGCGTAAGGTGTACCATGAAGACTCCGTCTCCGGAAGAAGGGAGAGGCTTCAGTGTTGTGGAGTCGCCGATGATGCACCGCGCCGACATTCGTTTTGTACGCGACTAACTTTCCCCTCGTTATGACAGACCTGTCTTTTCCGCGCCCTCCTCGCCTCTTCCGTGTCCTGTTCGGACTGTTTGTTCTTGCCGCTGTGCTGGCTATCCCGGCCCACGGACAGGTAGCCCAGTCATCGGCGCTCTTCCTCCGTATCGAGCCAGACAGCCGCTCGGCGGGCATGGGAAACACGGGGGTATCGGTTGCCGACGATGCGAATTCGATGTTCTGGAATCCGTCGGGCCTTGCGTTTCAGGAGAATACGCAGGTCGGGCTTACACACGCCAACTGGCTCCCGGAGTTCAACGCGAATCTCTTTTATGAGTACCTTGTGGGAACGTATCACGTCAATGGAGTCGGCACTTTCGGGGGAAACGTCACCTTTCTCAATCTTGGAGAGACGGAGATCCGCGATCCGCAGGGAAATCGGCTCGGCGTCACGAACTCTTACCAGCTGGCCGCCTCTACCTCCTACGGCGTGAAGGTTTCGGAACGCCTGGGAGTGGGGACCTCGCTCCGATTGATCTATTCGAAGCTCACGTCGGGGCAGCGGGCTGAAACGGGGGACGGAAAGGCATCCACCCTTGCAACGGATTTTGCGGCCTTGTATCGATCGGCTCCGTTCTCTCTGGGAGGAGCGGATGCGACGTTCTCTATGGGGCTCAATATCGCGAACCTGGGGGGCACACTGGATTTCAACAAGGAACGGCTCGGGAAAGACCCGATTCCCGCGAATTTCCGGATTGGACCTGGACTGACCATCGACTTCGACGAGTACAACTCGTTGACCCTCGCGACCGACTTCAATAAATCATTGGTGAGCTCGGAGGTGAAAATCGCTGACGGTGACACCGCGAGGGTAGGGAAGACGGGCTTCGAGGCGCTGTTTGACTCATGGGGAACCGCCCGTGGTCAGATCGGACCCGACAATGAAGTTAGTACCCTGTCCTTGATCGAGCAGTTCACAGTAGGGACGGGTCTCGAGTACTGGTACAGCGACCTCTTCGCTCTTCGCTCCGGGTACTACTACGAACACCCGGACAACGGAGACCGTCAGTTCTTGACGTTTGGAGCCGGGCTTCGGTACAACATTGTCGGGGTCGACATTTCGTACCTGTATACCTCGGACGACCGGAGTCCGCTGGCCAATACCTTACGCTTCTCGTTGCTGTTTGACTTTCAGTAGTCTTCTCGCCGATCCGGAGGGAGAGGAATGTGCTTCGGGCCGTCCCGTTGGAGACGTTTAATTCGATTCTTTCCCGATACGTCGCCTCGCCAGGGTGCGACGTATCGGGGTTTGCTATTCGGGGAGGGCGTGCTCCGGAGGCATCTGGACGGAGCACGCCCGGTAAGAACGTGAACGGCGACCGAAATACGGGGGTTGGATAACTGCCGACCAGCTGATACATTGATGTCTAGACAGGCTCGTGTTCCTGAGCGGAAGTTTGTGGATAGATTTCCACCTAGAACGTCCGCACGCCGAAGACCTTTGGCATACTTCTTCCCTGGGGGCAGGGCGCTTTGCTTCCGGTTCCAGGTTCATTTTTCTCCAGTCCGCGACAGCTGTCAGAACGAGGTTCGTTCCGACCAGACCTTCTCGATGTTGAAGTTGAAGGGGTGTCTATCATGAATTCGACGTCCGGCGGGCCCGAGAATGGAGACCTTCGTCGCCGCATTTTGGACACGGCGCGTCACCTGCTCGTGCAGGAGGGGTATCAGGCCCTTTCGATGCGCAAGATCGCCAGTGCTATTGGCTACAGTGCCACGAGCATTTACCTCTACTTTGATAGCAAAGATGCGCTACTGCATGCCCTTATTCACGAAGGCATGATGGAGCTGCGGGACCAGTTGCGGGAGGCCGCGGCTCAACACTCAGAGGCCCCGGTGCGACGGCTGCGCGCGCTGTGCCGGTGCTTCGTCGAGTTTGGGCTTGACAATCCCGAATACTACGAGATCATGTTCCAACTGCGGCCGGAACGAATGGAACGCTACCCCCCTGAGAAGTACCGAGAGGCCCGGCAAAACCTCGACTTCTTCGCCCGAGCTCTCGAACAGGGGGTCGACGACGGCTTCTTTGAGGTCGACGACGTACAGGTCTCAGCCAGTACGGTGTGGGCTTCTCTGCACGGCACCATTTCCCTGTTGCTCGCCGATCGGATCGATGCCCGGATTGACCCGGACACCTTTATTGACACGGCCATTCAACATGCCATCCGAGGATTTCGGCGGGCTCCGACCCCTACGACGCTCTAAGGTGCACTCGGGCGTTTCCGAACACGGCCCATTCTCTCTTTCATCGATGGTCCCCGCGGCGTATGACCAACCCTATCCACACAGCTCCCCCGGACGCGGGCCCCTGTGTTCGGGGCAAGACGCTCCCGGACTTGCTCTACGAGGCCAACGAGGCCTACGACAATCCTCGGGCCCTGAACCAGCCCACCGACGAGGGGTGGGTGCCGATGGCCCTGGATCAGTTTCGGCAGCGGGCGGAGGAAACAGCGCTTGGTCTTCTTGAACTCGGCCTGGATCGAGGCGACAGGGTGGCACTTCTCATGGAGAGCGACGTTCACTATTGCGTCGTCGACATGGGGTGTCTCATTGGCGGGCTGATCGACGTGCCCCTGTACCTGTCGAGTGCTCCGGATCAGATGCAGTACGTGGCCGAACACGCCGAGGCCAAGGTGCTTGCAGTGTCGAATCCGAAGCGTCTTGCACAGGCTGCGGAGCTCCTTCCGGATCTGCCCCGAGTCGAGACAGTGGTGCTCTGTGATCCTAGCGAGGAGGAGGACCAAGACGACACTCCGGATTTGCCCGACCGAGTCGAGTTGAAAACGCTCGAGGACGTGCAGGAACTGGGCCGCACAGCAGTTGCGGATCAGGAAGCGGCCATCGACGATTTACGGGCCCAAATCGACGCGGACGATCTCGCAACGATTATTTACACGAGCGGAACGACCGGGCGGCCCAAAGGCGTGATGCTCTCCCACGAGAATATTTCCTCCAATGCCATCACGTCGGTCGGGGAGCTGGACGACTTCGAGACCGGGCCGGAAGGGGAGGTGGTGATCTCCTTTCTTCCGCTCACGCACGTGTTTGCCCGCATGCTGCAGTATGCCTACATGTTACGGGGCGTTAGCGTCTACTTCGTGCATCCGGACAACCTCATCGAGGCGCTGCCGAAGGTTCGGCCCTCGGTTTTCGCGTCGGTGCCGCGGGTGCTCGAAAAGGTGTATGCCGGCATCAAGAAGAAGATTTTAGCCATGTCGGGGCTTCAGAAGGCGATCGGGGATTGGGCCCTCCAGGTGGCTCAGAACTACGAAATGGATCAGCCCAACTCTTCGTTTTACGAGGTGAAGCACTCAATTGCGGATCGTCTCGTGTTTCGCAAGTGGCGGTCCGCCCTCGGGGGACGAGTCAAGTACATTGTCGTAGGTGGGGCGGCCCTGCAGCCGGATCTTGCCAACATCCTCGCGGCGGCCGACATTACGACCCTCCAAGGCTATGGCCTCACCGAGACCAGTCCGGTCATTGCCTACACGCGCCCGCAGCGCAACAAGCCCGGGACTGTAGGGGAGCCCCTTCCGGGCGTCGAGGTCCGGATTGCGGACGATGGGGAAATTCTGACCCGTGGTCCCCACGTCATGCAGGGGTATTACAAAGCGCCCGACAAAACAACCTCCGTGCTGGAGGACGAAGGCTGGTTTCACACGGGAGACATTGGGGAATTTGACGAGGAGGGCTTCCTCAAGATCACCGACCGGAAGAAGGCCCTCTTCAAGCTCTCGACGGGCAAGTACGTGATGCCGCAGCCCATCGAAAATCAATTGGGCAGCGACCCGCTCGTGGACAACGCCGTCGTCGTAGGGAGCGACCGCAAGTTTTGCACCGCACTGGTGTTCCCGACCCTGGATCAAGTCCGGGCGCAGGCCGACGAGTTTGGATTGGAGTCTGAACAAGACATTGAAGATCTCCTTTCGGAGCCAGATATTGTCGACACGTTTCGATCCGTCGTGGAAGAGGCAAACGAAGGGATGGACCACTGGTCCACCGTCAAGCGCTTTGCACTGATTCCCGACGAGCTGACTGTCGATTCGGACCTGCTGACGCCGACGCTCAAGATTCGACGGCCGCAGGTGCAGGAGGCCTACGCCGACGAGATTAATGCCCTGTACTACGAGGGGGAGCGCCCAGTCGAGCGCACGGATCGGGGGGTAGTGCTGGTGGAGGTGTAACGCCTCATTGGTTTGGGCAACCGTATGGGCGAGTCCGGGATGAAGGAAGCGCTTCCGACGACACTTTTCTGGTTAACACTGTTAAATCTGCCACGTCCTTTCATCACCTGTTCTGACGGACCCATGGAAACCAAGGCCCTTGACACGCGCGCTCTCGATCTGGAAGCCCCGGCTACGCATCGTCCGTTCCGGACAGCGGCCGTGCTGGGGGCAGGGACGATGGGGGCACAGATCGCCGCCCACCTTGCCAACGCTGGGCTGGAGGTGCATTTGCTCGACATCGCGCCCGACGACGGGGGCGATTCGAATGCGATCGTTGAGGAGGGCTTCGAGCACGCCCGCGAGGCCAGTCCCGATCCCTTCTTCACCGACGAGGGGGCCGACCGGATCTATCTGGGTAACTTTGAGGAGCACTTCGACCGTGTGGGCGAGGTCGACTGGGTCGTGGAAGCGGTTGTCGAGCGGATGGACGTGAAGCGAGACGTCCACGCACGGATTGAAGAGCACGCCCGTCCCGACGCTGTGATCTCGACGAACACGAGCGGCCTACCCATCCACGAGATCGCCGAGAGCCGGTCGGACGCCTTCACGAAGCGCTTTTTGGGCACGCACTTTTTCAATCCGCCCCGCTACCAGAAACTGTTGGAGGTCGTGCCGACCGACCGCACCGATCCGTCGGTCGTGGAGCGGGTGGCGCAATTCGGGCGCCTGCATTTGGGGAAGGGCATCGTCCTGGCCAACGATGTGCCGTACTTCATCGGCAATCGGATCGGCGTCTTTGCGCTGCTGCAGGCCGTTCGCTACTACACCGAGGGCGAGCACACCATCGAAGAGATTGACACGCTCACGGGGCAACTCGTGGGGCACCCCAAATCGGCCACGTTCCGCACCGCGGACCTCGTGGGGCTCGACGTGATGCTCGACGTGGCGCAAAACCTCTATGAGAAGGTGGAGGACGACGAGCGGCGCGAGGCCTTTCGGGTCCCGGAGGTTCTGGAGCGGCTCGTGGACGAGGGCCGACTGGGCGAAAAGACGAAAGCCGGGTTCTACAAGAAAGAGGATGGCGAAATTAAGTCGCTCGATCCGGAGACTTTCGAGTATACGAGCGCCGAGGAGGAAGACCTTGAGCTCGACTCGATTCAGAACGCCGGAGGACTGAACGCTCGTCTCAATGCTCTCTACCAAGAGGACGGTCGGGCGGGTCGGTTCTTTCGGGAGACGACACTCGAGCTGCTCGCCTACAGCGCGCACCGGATTGGGGAGATCACGGACAATCCGGCCGACGTGGACCGGGCGATGCGCTGGGGCTTCGGGTGGGAAAAAGGCCCGTTCCAGACGTGGGACGCGCTCGGCATGGAGACCGTCCGCAACGGCTTGGCCGACCACGACCTGGATTCGCCGGGCTGGGTGGAAGACATGGCGGAAGAGGCAGCCTCGTTTTACCAGAGGAGCGATGGAAGCCGTATGGTGTATCTGCCCGAGGAGGGCGGATACGAGCCCGATCCCCGGCCCGACGATGAGCTCCAGCTTGCTGCGGTCAAGCAGGACGATGCGAACGAGCTCTGGACGAACGACGAGGCTGCCCTGCTCGATCTCGGGGAGGGGGTGGCTCTGTATGAGTTTCGGTCCAAGGCGAACACGCTGGGGCGCACCGTCATGCAGGGACTCCGCGAGTGCATCGCCCGGGTGGAGGAGACGCCGGGGCTTCGCGGGCTCGTGGTGGGCAACCAGGGCAAGAATTTCTCCGTGGGGGCCAACCTGTACGAGATGGCCCAGGCGGCGCAGCAGGGCGGCTTCGACAAGATTGGGGCCTACATCGCCGAGTTTCAGGACACGATCCAGCGCGTACGGTACGCGGAGAAGCCGGTGGTCGTGGCCACGCACCAGCGTGTGCTGGGAGGCGGCTGCGAGATGGCGATGGCGTGTCCGCATCCCGCCGCCGCCGCCGAGACGTACATTGGGCTCGTGGAGCTGGGCGTAGGTCTCATCCCGGCGGGAACCGGCACCATGCGGTTTGCCGCCAAGGCCGCACGGGAAGCGCCGAATGACAACCACGACGCGATCCAAGATCACCTGCGCCCCTACTTCGAGACGGTGGCGATGGCCGAGGTGGCAGAGAGCGCCGCGCAAGGGATCGAGATGGGCTTCCTGCCGCAGAACACGCGGATCGTCATGCACGAGGATCGACGCCTCCACGTGGCGAAGCAGGAGGTCCTTCGCCTGAGCGAGGAAGGCTACGCGCCTCCGCCGGTCATGAACAAGATTAAGGTCCTCGGCGAAAAGACCCTCTCCACGTTTAAGGTGGCGCTCATGCAGTACCGCGAGGGCAACTACATCACGGAGTACGACGAATTCTTGGCGACCAAGCTCGCGACGGTCCTGTGTGGTGGTAAACTCAGCAGTCCTCAAGAGGTCCACGAAGGTTACCTGCTGGATCTGGAGCGCGAGACCTTCCTCAGCCTTCTTGGCGAAGAGAAGACCATGGAGCGGGTGGAGCACATGCTGAAGCACAACGAACCCCTTCGGAATTAGGCGTTGCACGTTGGTGCGTTTACCGTTGGAACGTTGAAGGGTGAGCGTTCTCGACGTCGTCTCTCCCAACTCTCAATCTTCCAACCTTCAACTTGAACCCATGGAAGCACAAAACGACGCCTACATCGTCAGCAGTGTCCGCACGCCCGTCGGCAAGGCCGAGAAGGGCACACTCGCAAACTATCGCCCCGAGGATCTTGGCGCGGAGGCCGTGAAGGGAGCGCTCGACCGAGTCGAGGGACTGGAGCCGCAGATGGTGGACGACGTGCTGATGGGGTGTGCCTTTCCCGA